>JBAZRS010000700.1:0-2928 GCA_041662825.1 Victivallales bacterium
TTCTACGGAGCTTAATCTCTTATTAACTGTAGCGACTATTGTGTCTTTAGCGTTAATTTTCTTAACGCAAGAGGCGCAAAGGGCGCAAACGTGTTAAAATACAATTTCCTATACGTTAAATTAGGCGGCTCAGCCGCAACAATAAATTCCATATCCCAGAATCCAAGTTCCAAACAATATCCAAAACAGGAAAAACAAAATTCCAAACAGACACATTAAACGGATGTTGGGTGTTCACAAACTATATAATCCCTTAACTTAAAATCATAAACCCACTTCATTCGAATTCCAAAACCGCCACATCCTCCGGCCCCAGCCGGAGTTTCGCCGTTGCGGAATGCTTGTCTGCGGCCTGGACAAATTTCAAATCCCGGCCCGAAATCAGCTCCCGGCAACTCTTCGGAAGAGCGCCTTCGCGAGTCAGGATGACTTCACAGGATTCAGCACCGTCATTGAACACGGTGAGATAGTTTTCCCCGAAGCGTTCGACATTGACTTTCGGATTGCCGCTCCGGGCGTTCGGCACAGGACGCCAGCCCGCTTCGGCAATGCGTTTGCAGAGCGGGACATATTTTTTGAACAGATGGCGGTCCCGTTCATACAGGTTTGGCCGAGTGAAATACTGTCCGCTTGAAGCATCGGAACTGAAAAATCCGGGGAAGATCCCGAAGGCCAGGGAACGCTTCATGAATTTCTCCACCATATCAGAACTGAATTTGTCAAAATCGGTGTTCATAAGGAAACAGTACGGCTTCGGTCCGCAAAGCGCCCGCCTGTACAACATATCATCAAGCGGCATAGGTTGCCATTTTTCCCCGTCGTTCCAGTCGGTTTCGGCTCCCATCACATCAAGCCATGGTGCGAGCCAGCAGAGCTGATCGGGCGTGCCGTTCGCCATAATCAGTCTTTTAATCCCGTGCATGTCTCCTGCGATCGCCTTCACATACTCATAGGCGATAAGCCCACGGAAAATCGCGGGTTTCCGGCTGCCAGGCGAAAAAGTCAGGGGAGTCCGCGCAGCGGCAAAATGGTCACGCCTGAAATCCAGTTCGGCAGTTACATATCCCTCGCTAGAATCCACATACTCCCCGTCGAGAACGCCCTTGTTTCCGGAAGCATAGAGCTGATCGCGGAGCTTTGAATTCCATTTGTTCCTGAAATCTGAAACATCGCCACGGATCTCCGGCATTGAATTAATGCTCCACACCGCACCATTGCACCAGGGCGTGTCCAGGAACTTGGCGATGAACTGGCCTTTCTCGTCAAAGAACCCGCTCGTAAAAAAACTTTTGGCGCCTGATGAAATATTTTTTTCGGGGACTGACACAAGCCGTTTCGCCTCGTCAAGGGCCGCCGTCAAAGTCCTGGGCTTATCCTTGGGCATCGGCATCCACCAGGTCATCGGCTCGGTATAACGGAAGGTGGCGATGCTGTGGGCGTCATCCCATTCCGTTTCGTCGTCGCCCTCCTTAAACTTGAAACCGAAATCCTCCCAGTTCTTCACTTTGCTTATTTTGGCGAACGGCATCCAGAGTCCCTGTTCCGGAGTCCGGGACTTGAAGAAATCCGGGAAGACGGCCTGGTATTTCTCGAGTGCGGCCCTGAATCCCCATTCCGGGGAAAACTCGTAGGAGCAGAAACGCAGATGCGCCTGCGGCTTCTCCGGAGTGAGCCCGATATCGTATGCGATGAACAGTTCGCGTGTTCCGCTGCTGTAGCCTATTCGGAAAAATGCGGCATGCTCCATGTCAAGGCCTAGCGCCACTCCTTTTCCACCGCAGGAAACCGCGCCAAGCGGATATCTGCCGAGAAGTCCGTTTGCGCCGGCATTGAAATGGTTCGCCTCCATGTATTCGGCAGGCGATTTGCAATCCGCCTCATTTGACGGACTTCCGAGCCAGCGCACCTGCCCCTGCCCGACCGGCAAAACATAAACAACAGTCACGGCACGATCCTTACCGGTGAGATCCCGTATTTCAACATCTATAAAAGAAGCCCCGGCACGGTTGCTCGTACTGCTGTCCACCTTGATCCCATGAACCTGACCGTTTATTGCAGGGGCAAAATCAGAGTTCGACTCCACATCGCGGATCAACAAACCCTGGTCGAACGTCTTCGGGACTTCAACACGTTTCCCGTCAAAGGAAACCGCTCCTGTGGATGGCTCCATCTGATTCATGACAGCTCCGCGGAACCAGGCCTTACCGGCGTGCCCGCGCAGCAGCAGGTAACACGAAACCGACTTGACAGGTTTTTCGGGAATGACAATGACCTCGCGCCGTTCCCAGTCATGAGTTCCGTTCGTGAAGGGGGCGGACTGCCCGTAAAGACTTTTCCCGTCCGTGTAGAGAATATCAAGGTAAAGCGAATAATCGTTGTCAATGCCGCCTTCGACATTCTCAGAACGGCTCCAAGCTGCGGCCGCAATCGGCAGGGGTGTCTTCTGGTCAAGCACAACGGTCTGCCCGGCTCCACGCTGAACTTTGGCATCCTTGCCGTTGTCGCAGACGAAGCTGTCTCCGTCCCGGACAAATCCCTTCTCCCAGGCCACCCAGGAATCAGGCTGCAGCAGGTTCTCAACTGATGCCTCCCCCGCCCTGACGACCTTTCGCGGAGCCGGCGCTGCGCTTGAACAGGAGGTGAAAACAAAACTCATTATTCCGAGAATTGCGAATATCGCACGCATGTAAGACCTTTCCCCTCAGTCAGTACAAATTTAAAACATTCTCAAACAATATTGGGGCAGACGAATTTTTGCAAGAGGGAAAACTATGGCTATTTGCAAACAAAGAGATATGCGGGGGAATCCTTCATCATTCCCCCGGTTCATAAAATAGGCGACCGAAACGGTCGCAACTTTAGTCATCAGTAATCAGTGTTCAGTTATCAGTAAGAAAATCCATTGACTGATCACTGGCTACTCTCCTG
>JBAZRS010000701.1:0-2928 GCA_041662825.1 Victivallales bacterium
TGTCGAGGGCGTCTCCGACAATTATCATGGCCTGTCTTTCAATGCCCGCATTTTTCAGTTTCTCTGAAACATTCGAGAGATTGCCTCTGACTATTTTCTCTTCCTTCCAAGACGCCCTGTAAACAACATGTGCAGGGGTTTCAGGGGGATAGCCGCCGCGCATCAGTTCATCCGTAAGGTTTTTCACGCCGCCTGCGGAAAGGAAAATACACATTGTCGCACCGTGTTTTGCGAGATTCGCAATTTCCTGTCCGGGAGGAACAGGGGTTCTGCCTGCCTGCCGTGTAAGTATGACGGTCTGCGATACACCCGGTGCGGTGAGTTCCGTCTTAAGCGCGGCGGCAGAAGCGAACACTGAACTTACGCCGGGAATGACATCGTATGGTACTCTCAGTTTGTCAAGTTCAGTCATCTGCTCCGCGATGGCGCCGTAAATGGAGGGATCCCCAGTATGCAGTCTTAGCACCCTTTTTCCGGCGGAAAAAGCCTTTCCCATCAATTTCACAATTTCCTGCAAGGAAATTGTTGCGCTGTCGACAATGCTGCAGTTGGCGCCTGCATACTTCAAAATCTCAGGATTGACTAGTGAGCCCGCATAAACGATAAGGTCAGCCTCCCGGATTGCTTTAAGACATCGCAAAGTTATCAGATCAGGTGCGCCTGGTCCGGCTCCGGCGAAGATTATTTTGTGATTTGATGATTTGGTCATTTTAAGGTTCATGTTTAAATTTTCAGCAACTGAAAATTTATTCCTAATTTATGTTACTGTTATGTTCACTTCTCATAAACAAAAATATCCACTGAGTTTTCCGATTTCATTAGTCTGGATGAGCCAAGTTTTGAGGAGCGGCTGACGGATATGCCTACAACCTCGATGAAATTGTTTCTCAGGCATTTTGTAAGCTCTGCTTTCGTCTCAAGTAGGACTGCGGTGACAACCAGTCGCCCGCCGGGAAGAAGCTTATCAAATGCTTTCTCCGCGATCTTTCCGACATCCTTGCCGCCGCCGCCCATGAAAACACATCTTGGCCGCACATTGAGTTTTGTCATGACTTTTAAGGCGTCGCCTTTGAGCGCCTCTACGTTTGAAACTCCGAACCCCTCGATATTCTTTTGAAGCTGACCGAATCTTCCGGCGTCGGATTCGATGGCTTTCACCTTGAGGGCACTGCATAGGGACGCAGCTTCAATTCCTACAGATCCGCTGCCTGCGCCGACATCCCACATTACACCGGAACCGATTTTTAGCTTAGAGAGCACCACGGCTCTTACTTCGGAGTGCGTGATCATGCGGTTTTCGCAGATATACGAACTGTCAGGCAGCCCGAGAACTATGCCTTCATCGGTGATCTCTTCAGTTGGTAGAAGGACTAGAATGGAAAGAGCACCGCATTTCATCTTTGAAATCCGGGAGAGACTGCTGGACTGGATGTTCTCATTCTTCATTCCCAGGTTTTCAGCTAGCACTGCTGATCTTTTTCCGCAAGCGGGAAAAGATTCCACAAATTTGGCGGCAAGATTAGATGCTGTGATTTTATCGTCGCAGTATATGGCGGAAGCGGATGAGGAAAGCGTAGTCCTGAAGTTGATTTTCCTGCCGCCGTGAATGCTAAGCAGTTTCACATTGTCCCACGGGAGTTTAAGTTTTGAGAAAAGCGATTGCATCGCGGAGATATTGGGAATTATTTCAAACTCGTCTTCAGTGAAATATTTCGAGGCCAGCGCTCCGATTCCGTGAAAAAGAGGATCTCCGGATGCGAGAATCGCAATTTTGCCTGATTTTGAAAGAGTTTTGATTTCGGAGATGACTTCGGCGATTCCTGATTTGAGCACGATTCTCCTGCCCTTGAATTCGGGAAAGAAATCCAGAAGTCTTTTTCCGCCGGCAATGACATCGGCCTGAAGGACTTTCTCTCTGGCCTGGATGGAAATGCATTCGGGGGAGACCCCGCAGCCGACAACAAGAACATTGACTTTTTTACTCATTTGAAGCACCTGCAATCTCCGGTCAATCTTATGTACTGATTCATCTTCATGCTTTTTTCGTGTTGTTCGTGTTTTTCACAGTTAAATCTTTGTCTTTCTTGCAACGGTCTTGCCGTCGGAATCAAAAACTACAATCTCAATGTTTGAAGAACCGGTCCAGTCCAGGAAATTCCCCAGCGCCTTACCTGCAAGTTCGTTCATCATTTTCAGTGCCGGATCAGGTTTTATGAAATCCAGTATTTCCCTGACGGTGGCGGAGCCGCTTATCTTTGCGACGGTCTGCCCGCTGAACCCGAGGCTTTCTGCGAACTTCGCAAGACCGCCGAACTGCTGCTTGACATTATGGGCATGCGTGTTTTTGTGGCCTTCCGCATATTTAAGGAGTTTTCCCGGCATGCAGGCGACAGTTATCTTTTCGAAACTGAGAGCCGATGCGGATTTTATTGCAGGATTGATGAAGTCTCCTATCCTTATTATGCCTAGTTCCGGAATCTCGGGATATATTTTCCCGATGGCTTTTGCGGTAGTGCCGCCTGTGCAAAGGGCGATATGCCTGACTCCCGCCATTTTTGCGCCCTTCAGAAGTATCTTGACGGTGTTCAGATATGCCTTGTTAGAATAGGGGACCACTATGCCGCTTGTCCCGAGAATTGATATGCCGCCCTTGATGCCAAGAGTGGGATTGAGCGTCCTTTTCGCAATCTTCCCCCCGTTTTTCACGGAAATCTCCAGGAGGAAAAGTCCGCTTGTCTTGTATTTGCAGGCCAGGATATTGTCCGCCAGCATTTTTCTCGGCACTGGATTTATCGCCCATTTCCCCTCGGGAACAGGCAGTCCCTTCCTTGTGACCAGGCCGACTCCTTTTCCACCCCTTATGACGAAGGCGGAATTTAGGATATCCGCAGTGAAATCCCTGGTGGTGATGTTGCGGGCGGGCAGCGG
>JBAZRS010000702.1:0-2917 GCA_041662825.1 Victivallales bacterium
ATCAGGAACTGCTCGTCGACACTGCCTGGATTCCGGACGTAATTCCCATTGGCTTTCAGGTAGAAATCTGCGGCATTCTGTCCGGATGGCGGCTCGGGATACCACTTCTCAAGCTCTTCGGGGGTCCCAGGATATCCGGCCTTTCGGATCTCGCTGATTTTCCGGGAAAGTTCAAGTTTGAGAAAGGAATAGCAGCCCAGATATGAAATGCCGACAGCAAGCGAGAGTATAAGCGCAATAAATATTTTCCTTCTAACAACCATGTTGAAAATATATGTGACACTCGGGACTTTGCAACACATCGGATTTCTCAGCCGCAATTTCTCCCGCCCGGGAAAATCATTCAAGCTCATGATACCTGCAGAGTTCGCCAATCCATTCGGCTATTTTCCGCCAGGTTTCAGGCGTAAAACCGGGCAGCGGGTTTCCGGAAGCTATCGAGTTGACAAGCTTTTCCATTGCTTCCGCTTTCCTTGAATCGCCTGCGGCATTCATGTCTTCCGGAAGAAAACCGTGCTCATCGAGAAACACCAGTTTTACAAGCTCCGCCCAGGGAATATCGGCGCGGGATCCGCTTAACGCCTCAAACGCGTTTTTTATTGCGAAATAAACTATCGGGCACGTGATCATGGGATGCGAATTCCGCAGGATGAAATTCCCGATCTCGCAGGCCTTCAGATAATTGCCGGAGCATGACGCAATGCCGTCATAGAAATTCAGAAGTTCGCAGGAATACATGTTTTGCAGTCCGGAGTTTTTCATCCTGAATTCGACGTGCAGTTCCCTGAAGAGATCGACCTGCGGCATTTTCTTGCCGGAGATCTTCTTCGCCCCCCTGACAATGAAATCGAGACGTCCGTGATCCGGGCTCAGCGTCGCGGCGATGACACTGCTTTCGCTGTATGGGGTTTTCCGCAGAACCAACACTGAAGTGGAGAGCATATTGTTGTTTCCCCATGATATTTAAATTTTCTGCAGAGCAAAAAAATTATCACTGTCAATAACAACCTCGGCTCCGAAACGGAGGCATAGGCGGCGCTTCACATGTCCGAACGGGATGCCCGAGATGACCGGACCGTTCACGGCATCTGCGAATTCCGCAAATGTCTTCTCCCTTTCCCTTTCGTTCCCGCAGCGTCTGAAGTTCCCGAACAGCAACGCGGAAAGTTCCTTCAACAC
Organism: Victivallales bacterium; assembly: GCA_041662825.1. Lineage (GTDB taxonomy): Bacteria > Verrucomicrobiota > Lentisphaeria > Victivallales > GWF2-50-93 > GWF2-50-93. Next base: position 1,180 of record JBAZRS010000702.1, read on the forward strand.
TCCCGCCAGCCGGAGATGCGTAAGATACCGGTCGATCTTGTAGACAGGTTCGCAGAGATCCTCGACCAACAATACGGCTCCTTTGAAATCAGGAAGATACGGAGTTCCGAGCATTGAGGCAAGAACGGTCAAGTTTACCGGTATTATCTTTCCGGCGGCCTTGCCGCCTCTCAGAGTTTTCAACTTAAATTTTTCCGGAAGCGGAAAAATTTTCTCTGATGAGGGAGACAGGGAGGAAGACAGAGACTCCCACGTCAACGTATGTTTCAACGCGATTGGAAGCTCAGAGGCCATCGGTGAGGAGATCGCTATTCCGGCTTTTTTTGCGAACATCGCAAGATGGAAGGCCGTTATGTCGCTGTAGCCCAGAACGGGGAGATTTTTTTCCTTCAGCAGCCGCCAGTCAATATTATCCAGAAGCTGGGCCGAGCCGTAGCCCCCCCTGGAGGAAAGTATGAGATCCACGGAATTGTCATTCAGCGCCATGTTGAAATCCGAAATGCGGAGTTCGCAGCCTGCGGGAAGCTTTTCGCCAGATCCGGGTGCAAAGACATTTGGCATGACTGATGTACGGATGCCGAAACCCTTAAGGAGCCTGGATGTCGAGGCGACTGCCTCCCTTTTGGGTTTTCCGGCAAGGGAGACGATTGCGACATGCCCGATGTTCTCGGGGAACGGATTTTTAATCATGGTGTCTCATCCGGGTAATTTATGGTTCAGAATTCCAATATACATGGCGGATTGGGAATGTTCAGCCTGGCATTGCCGAATATTTTTCCTTATGATTAATTTTCCCTGCCGCCAGTCAGCATGTATGGGTAATCGAATTAGGCGGCCGGGGACCGCAGCTTTAAATAATTTTGATTATCCGCCGGATCTTTATTATCAAGCTTTGTCGTGAGCTTTGTCGCGAACTTCGTCGATCCCCGTTCCCCTTTTGCATTCTTCTCCGACAAAGCTCAGGACAAAGCTCGCGACAAAGTTTAGTGGAGTCAAACAAAGACTCCATGATTGAAAATGATTCAGGTTTTCAGAAATTCTTCATCTTACTAATCGTCTCATAATTGTTTAGACCCCACCGACCTTGCGTCGGTGGTGAAAAAGATTGGGTGGCTAGATTTGCTTGGCGGAAGTCTTTCCGCACAAGCAAATCTATAAGTTTCCACAATTCTGCGAATTGTGGAAACGCCATCTTAATAGTTCATTTTCCTGCGAGATCAGCAACAGGCTCCCTTACATTGACCTGCCACGGAAATGTCTTCCCCCTTGTTTATCACAGGGCGCATACGAATAAACACTTGGCCTGCTTGCCTCCGAATGGCATAACACGTTAAGCCAGTATCGCAACGCACTGTCAATCAAGCATATAAATCTAACTGTCGGTGCAGGCACCCCTCTCATACAGCGTAATCTTTGACAGATAATCTCGTGCGGAAGAACTTCCGCCGAGAGTATCTAGGGCGAGCGCCACCTAGCCTCCCAATCTTATTCACCAACGGGGTAAACCCGTTGGGGGCTCTATTTTATTTCGAGACAATTAGTAATTAAGATGACGGCGATCCACTTTGAAATTCCTTAGCGTTAAATTAGGCGGCCACCCCAGTCATCCGACGGGGCAAAAAGCACCGCAAACCGGTGTCAGTATTCAGGTGTCAGGTTTCAGGAGAGGGAAATATTTCCTGACACCAGACCACTTTGAAATTCCAATACCTTTAATCATGTCAACTTGCAATGACTG
>JBAZRS010000703.1:0-2905 GCA_041662825.1 Victivallales bacterium
CCCGCTTCAATCTCTGTCCAAAAGGTAACTATTTGTTCGGATGAGCTTGAGAGGTTTATTTCTTTAATCTCTTCTGTTCGTTTATGCCGCCGACCACAATTGCAGCCCCTTTTTTCCTGACGGGGCAGGCATTCTGGCATATGCCACATCCACGGCATATTTCAGGATTGACGACCGGGCGCGCGAGCCCGCTTTCCGAAGGATCGTTGTCAATCGCCCTGTACGGGCAGAATTCATCGCATACCATGCAGTATTCGCCGTCATTCCAGGCGATGCATTTCGATTTGGTGACTTTGGCGACACCTATCTGCATACTGTGCTTTTCTTCAAACTGGAGTTTCCGTATGGCGCCGGTAGGGCAGACCTGCGTGCAGTTGTTGCAGGATTCCTGGCAGGTTCCCTTATATGCGTTCATTTCGGGCTGGAACCATCTGCCGAGATCTGCATTCTCCGGGAATCCAACAGTCAAGATCTTTGTCGGACACACATTTACACAGGCATAGCAGCGCGTGCAAAGGGACGAGAAGGTCTCCTTGTTGCCGGCGCCGGGAGGAAGGATTGGAAAATTCTCGTCCTTGGCCAGAGGATTGTTTTTCATGAAGAAAGCCAGCGGGATTGAGAAGAAGATGCCAGCTATTATTTCACGTCTTTCATGACTGAGTCTTTCAGTGTATTTGACATCCGTCTTATGTATGAGGTCGAACATGTGTCCGAGCGGGCAGAAATGCGAACACCATGAGAGGGGCTGAATTACGCCTGCAATCAGGAAAATCGGGAAGATGATTCCTGGTATGAGCGATGCCAGTGTGACGGCACCTGAAAACACTAGGTTCAGCCTAGAAAATGTCGATAGGGGATCCATGAAAAGGAACAAGGGGAACCCGATTGCCGAGGAGAAGATGATTCCCCAGAACAAATATCCCGACAACTTATGTTTAAAAACGTGCTTTTTGAAGTTCTTTGTGCAAGAAGCGGAGTAAACGGTACCCAGCGGACAGACCCAACGGCAGAAAAGTCGTCCTTTGAATACCGCGGCGACTGCGAGTATCGCAGGCGGCAGAATCCACAGGGCAAGCAGGCGGTTCCCATGATGCGCCTCCAGTGAGGATATGAACGACAACGGACTGAAAGAGGGGACGAGCATCGCCATCCATGCGGGAAGCATTATTGTTTCCCTGATGAAACCAGCGCCAGGCTGGAATATCTTGAGTATCCAGAGGGGCAGGGGGCCGGCCATGAGAAGAAGTATGGCTGCAATGAGGAAAAAAATCCTTACACACCACCGTATTGTTTTTGTATGTTTGCTTGGCACTTTAAGATTTTTTTAACCACTGATTGGCACTAATCTGTCACAACAAGAACTGAGAATACATACCTTGCGGAGAATTTGATTTTGCAACAAAAGCAAATTCTCAGCAAATATTCGTTAGCGTGATGTTAGTGCGGATCCTCCGTCGCCAAGGCTATGGGGGACACGTTAGTGGTGAATTCTTTTGTTTTGATTTTTCTGTTTTAAACTTCGAATTTCCTGACATTCATTTTTTCGACATCTACAATCCCGAGATTCATTTCGCCGGCTATTTCGATATATTTCGTCTTTTCGTAGATTTCCTTCGGAAAAAGTGTCTTTGCCGCATATGCGTCGGCAGCGACTTGGTCTTTTGAGACAATCAGGATATCCTGTATCTTGAGATTTTTCGCCGGCCCCTGCGGGCCACCGTCGTACATGGTTCTTGTTGCATCAATTATAGTCCAGTTCGGTTTGATGATTGTAGCCATGTCCGCTATGCACTGGTGCAGGTCGTTCTTGTGCCAGAATTTCCTGTCCTTTACTGCCCCCATCCAGTTTTTCATCGCCATTGTGAGGCCTGCGCCGCTGTGATGTTTGGCGACCGGCATGTTGACCACTATATCGGATTCGGTGAAATAATTTGAAATCTCGACTTCCTTGAGTTTTACGCCCCTGGCAAGATTCACCTTGATGAATGATTTTTTGTCGGTTCCGAGGTCAATCATTGCGGCGTCATGTTTCTTTGCTGCATCAAATATGCCGCTTTTTATGAAAGTCTTGTTTGCGGGATGGCAGGAATGTTCGGGGAGGACGATTTCCTTTATGCCCGCTTCACGGCATCCTTTAAGGAATTCATCGACCAGGATTGGATTGGTGTTGGCACCCTCTTCAGGCATCCTGTCCCAGCCGGCGTTTACTTTCAGCGCAAGTGAATTCCTGGCCTTCCCCAAGCCGCCGTTGGCGTTGATGATTTCCAGGCATTTCTTCATGAGCTTAATCTTGTCCTCGCCGTGTATCACCCATATTTCAGGGCCCTGGTTTTCCCCGGCAAAGACTGCGGAAGGTGATATGGAGACAAGAATTCCTGCGGCTATCCCGCCTCTGATGAAGGTTCTTCTTGTAATATCCGTCTTTTCAATATTTTTCATGTGTCGCCTCTTTTTTTATTTTTAAAGGATATTAAAAATAAAAAAAAACAAGGACGCCGATTGAATATGTGAAAATCCCCTTGACTTTTTCTCTCTTAAATCTTTATTAGAAAGTCTATTTTATTGCCTGGAAACATAATTCAAAAAAACTCCCGCCTTAAGCGTCGGGGCACAAAGGATAAGGATAAATGAAAATACTTGTTATCAATGCCGGAAGTTCATCCCTGAAATTCACCCTCTACAGTATGCAGACCGAACAGATGATCGCCAAAGGCCAGATCGAACGGATTGGCCTGACCGAGCCCAGGTTCCAGTATAAGCGGAACGACGGGATCGGGATTGAAATAAGCGCGAACATAAAGAACCATGTTGACGCCCTCAAGCTCATCTGTGAAAAGCTGGTCGACAAGGAGGTGGGAGTCCTCAAGAGCCTGAAGGAGGTTGAGGCTATTGGCCATCGCGTCGT
>JBAZRS010000704.1:0-2888 GCA_041662825.1 Victivallales bacterium
CATGCTGGTAGTAGCTCGTGTTCGAGCGTTCTTTTTGGAACCTGAAAACCAAGAATAACGCGCAAACATGCGCTACTACAAGCAAAATCGCCCGCAGTCACGCCCATTTCTAAGTCCGACAGGCTCCGTGGCGGACGGAAGATTTTTGAAAGTTCAAAAAGAATTTCTGAACGGCCTGTCCCGCCGTAGCTTCCCAGCGGAGGGGGAAGGCGTATCGAGTAGATACGCCGAGAGAAGAACATTCTTCTTTGAGCCAAAAAGATCCGCAACCCGGAGGGAGACAGATTCTTATGGATTCCGCCTGCGGCGGACAAGTCCGCCATCGTCGCAAATCCAGTCACAGCCCGCAACGGGGCTGCTCCCGGCGTTTGCTCCTCCTGTCCCCTGAAGCTCTCGGGCGAAGGGGGATGTCAGCTCTCCATAATCTCCTGTCTCGCGCCATATGCCAATTTTTAGAGGTTCCCTGAAGTTTTTCAACGGCACAATTGACAAATCATCTTTACATTGTAAATTGGTATTAAATAATAATACCAATATGCGCTTGCCGTGGAGGAGATTTGGGAGCAATGGGCTATATAAGCAAGACAGACACGGTCCGGACTCGGATTTTCAAGGCGATACTCTACGGGGATTACCTGCCTGGCGGTCAGTTGCCTCCCGAACGTGAAATGTCCGAACGCACCGGAACCAGCCGCGTGACTGTCAGGCGGGCCTACGAACAGCTTGAGGCCGTCGGGATACTGCAACGTGAACAGGGGCGCGGCACTTTTGTTGCGGCACATTCCGCAGGGAATCAGGAAGCCAGCGATCAGATAGCTCTCCTCATCAATGTGGACTCCCCGTTCAGCCTTGAGTTTATTCAGGCCGTAGAAAGAGAGGTCACAGACAATGATATGCTGCTGATCCTGCGCCTTACGGATGAGACGCCGGAAAAGGATGAGCAGACTGCCATTGAGCTTGTCGGAAAGGGTGTCGTCAACCTGATAATCTGGCCAAGCGCCAGAGCCTTCCCTTCGCAGATATTCGGGCGTCTGCGCATCTTGGGGGCCAATTTGGTTTTCTTCGACCGGATGCTGCCAGGCCCGTATGCCGACTATGTGGGGTTGGACAATTACGACGCCATGTCCAGACTTTTCTCCTGTGCCCTGCCTAGCGACCTGGCGAATCCGGTCTTCATCACACACTCGGATCTGATTGCCGATTCCGACAGAATGCGGGAAGATGCCTTCCTGAAGAACTGCCATGAAAGGGGGCTGGACGGAAATGTTGTCGCATTGCCGCTCAAAGCCGCTTTCCACAAGCTGCCGGAGAACCTTCTAAACGCATCTGCCGTATTCTGCGTCAATGACGCCATGGCGAACAGACTTCAACCTTGTCTGAAAGGGCGTCCAGTATTCGGTATCGACGGCCTATCCGACAGATTCATTTCATTAAGGCAACCCATGGCTGAGATGGCGAAGGCCTCAGTGGCGGCTCTGCTGGAGCAACAGCGCAAAGGACCTAAATGGAAAACATCAAGAAAATTTTTCAAAGGCGAACTGGTCAACATATGACACTGTCATCCCCAGGATGACGGATGGATGGATTTATTCGCCTGTGGCGAATTGTTGGATGAATGGATGACTGGGTCTGAACTCAAAGGAAAACAAGGAATGCTCTCTTATACGCAAATTATTTAAAAAAGGCATTTCGGATTTTTTTACAGGATTGTTTTATTCTTGTGTCTCTGATACGCAAGCATCCAGCAATCCATTCATCCAATCATCCATGGGACGGTAGTGAACATATGATAAAAAACAAGAGGTGAAAATGCATAAGATAGACTTGGAGAAGATACTCAAGAGCATCGTCAACACCCGCATCGGGATCATCGGCGATTTCTGCCTCGACGTGTACTGGAACATAGACAAAGACAAGTCGGAGATATCGGTAGAGACGAAACTTCCGACAAAGCCCGTCAAATCCCAGCTCTACAGCCTCGGCGGCGCCGGAAACGTCGCGAACAACCTGAAAGCCATGGGTGTGAAAAATGTTTCGGTGTTCGGTGTCACCGGGCATGATCCGTTCGGACACCAGATGCGGGTGCTGATGAAAGCCAACGGCATCAGGCATGACAAGCTTCTCGAACAGGACGGGAAATGGAGCACCCACGTCTACATCAAGCCGGTGGAGAACGGTGTCGAGGGGAGCCGTATCGATTTCGGCAACTACAACGAACTTTCCGACGATATGGCCGGAAAACTCCTTTCATGTCTGGGCGGGGAAATCAAAAATCTTGACGCGGTCATAATAAACCAGCAAGTTCCCAACGGCATCCATCTTTCAAAGACTTTCCAGAAAGGCCTGCAGAAGCTCATATCCGCCAACAAGAATAAGCTTTTCCTCCTCGACAGCAGGAGTTACAGCGATCTCTATCAGGGCACGATCAGGAAGCTCAACTCATATGAGGCTTCCAAACTCTGCGGACGCAGCTGCGAACCTGACGATGTGATAGCCGAAGAGGATGCGAAATCCGCAGGGATGACCCTGTCCGGAAAATGGAAGAAGACTGTATTTGTGACCAGGGGGGACAGAGGGTGTCTGGTTGTCGAAGGGAAGAAGACGACCCTGGTTCCAGGGCTTCATATCATTGAAAAGACCGATCCTGTGGGCGCAGGCGACAGCATGCTTGCGGGAGTCACGGCCGCAATGGCGGGCGGGGCGGATCCCGTGACCGCCGCCACGTTCGGGAATTTCGCCGCCGGCGTCACTGTCCAGAAACTCTATCAGACGGGTACTGCGTCACCTGACGAGATCAGGAGGATCGGAGTCGATGCAGATTACATTTTCACTCCCGAAAAGGCCGACGACATACGTTCGGCGAAATATTACGGGAATTCGGAAATCGA
>JBAZRS010000705.1:0-2883 GCA_041662825.1 Victivallales bacterium
CGTTGAATGCGATCCTCGAGCAGGGTTCTTTTTATTATGACTGTGCATTGACAGAGGCCTCTTACCTGGAGCAGATGCTGGCCCTGATTCCCCTTGACGCGAATATTGACAAAGGCATTATCATCCAATTGCTGAAGAATCGCGAAGCTTTGATGAGCACCGCAATCGGAAACGGGATCAGTCTGCCGCATCCGCGGATACCGCTCATGGTCGGAAGAAATCCCCTGATAAAGTTTTTTTTCCCGCATAGACCGCTTGATTTGAAATCCATCGACGGAAAGCCGGTCCATACAATCATACTCCTCATCTCCCAGACTATTAAACAGCACCTGAGCCTTCTCGCCCATCTGAGTTTTCTGCTTTCAAAGGAATCATTCCGTTCCGCACTGCAAAACCGCCTCCCCTGCCAGAACCTCATGGAGATAATAAACCATATCGAAAGCACGAGGGGTGAATGATAGCATGGACCTGTTGTTTTACTCTTTAGCAATACAGCTGGCGGGATTGATCGCTGTTGTTTTGTTTCGAAACAGCCGGACGGCATCCGCTGTTGTGCATCTGCTCCTGCTCGCCGGGCTGCTGTCGGGTTTCGTTTCGACGCTTTCTGCGCTGTTGTCTCCCGACGTTGCTTTGCGCAATTTCAGTGTTTGCGGCATCCCTGGCGACCTGTTCAGGTTTGATGCGCTGGGACTCTATTTCCTCGCCATTGCCCAACTGGTCGCCATACCGACAACGATTTACAGTTATTCCTCAATAAATCATTATATCGAAAAGGGGAAATCAATAAAACAGCTGCTGGTGTTTTATCCGATTCTTCTTGTCTCGACCCAGCTGGCGGTTATCTCCAACCACTCCATCCTATTCCTGGTCTGCTGGGAGTTGATGAGCTCAGCGGCCTATATCGGCATGATTTTCGAAAAGGAGAAGACGGATGTCCAGACAGGAAGTTTCTATTATCTGGTGATGAACCATGTCGTTGTCTTCATCCTTTACGTCTTCTTTTTCCTGCTTCATCACCAGGCAGACAGCTGGCTCTTCAGCGACTTCCATGTTTCGCCGGACTCGGGCGGCCTGTTCATCTTGCTTTACGCTTTGGCGTTGACTGCGTTCGGCATGAAGGCGGGATTCATGCCGTTCCACTTCTGGCTTCCTAGAGCCCATCCCATTGCGCCGACTGTCTTCAGTTCGTTTCTTTCAGGGATAATAATCAAGACCGGAATCTATGGCATTTTCCGCACATTCCAGTTCCTCAACCCGACTCCGGAGTGGCTTGGCTGGCTTGTGCTGGCGGTGAGCATGATTAGCGCAATATACGGTGTGTGGTATGCCTTGGCCCAGCACGACATCAAACGCCTGCTCGCCTATCATTCGGTTGAAAACATCGGCATCATCGGCATTGGTATAGGCATCGGCTTTATCGGTTCGGCCTACAATTCGCTGCCCATCCAGGTGCTGGGATTCGGCGGAGCGCTGCTTCACACGCTCAATCACGCGATATTCAAGAGCCTTCTGTTTGTCGGAAGCGGAGTAATCTATCAAAACCTGGGGACGCGGAACATTGAGCTGATGGGAGGTATTGCGCATCGCGGCAGGTTTTTCGCAATCCTGTTTCTCGTAGGTTCGGTCGCCATCAGCGGGATTCCCCCGCTGAACGGATTCATATCCGAATTCATCATCTTCAACGGTTTCTTCACCACGGCCAGGGAATTGAAAAACTACTATCCCCTGCTGATGCTGATCTCTACTGTGGGGCTGGCGTTTGTCGGCGGCTTGGCGGTCGCCTGCTTCACCAAGATCAACTCAATCATGTTTTTGGGCTCCGAGAGGAAAGAGATAAAGCATTTCCACATTTCATCCTGTGATTACATCTCCCTCGGGATTTTCGCCCTGCTCTGTTCGGCAATCGGATTTTATCCCCAGCCGTTTGTCCGTGTGACTGACAGTGTCCTCAGCCGTTCATTCATTCCGGGAAACGCTTCTCCGGCGCTGTTGAATATCAACTGGCTTTGCATCAGTGTGATCTTCCTGGCGATATTGTCGGGTACAATCCTGATTTACATTTGGAAACTGCGCATCAATAAAAGATACGGAAGAAAGATTTCGCCGGCATGGGGTTGCGGGTACGAGGGGCTGAACCCGAGAATGCAATATACGGCCTCATCTTTTGCCGACCAGCTGATATCCATTTCAAAATCCGCGTTGGGGTATCATAAGAAAATAAAACCGACGGCTGAGATTTTTCCCGTCAGGAACAAGTTCGAAAGCCATGCGGATGACTTTGTCGACTCGAAAATACTTCTGCCATTGTTCAGGAAATTCAGCTCGTTCATATCCCGGATCGAGTTCTTCAATTACTCGGACATCCGGTATTACGTCGCATTCATCCTGATAATAATATCAATTTACAGCCTGATAGGTTTCCTATGGAGTTGAACTCGTTTTTACAGGGGATTCCCTCATTGCTCGCCATTCTTGTGCTGGCCCCGCTCTTTGTGGGGCTGGTGAACAAGCTGAAGGCCGTATTTACCGCAAGGATAGGCGCTCCGATTGTACAGCCGTATCATGAATTGAGGAGGCTCTTGCGGAAGGAAACCATCAACGCCTCCAGTTCATCTTTCATCAGTGACATTTCCCCGGTGATAAACCTGGTCGCAGTCGTCGTCGCCGCGGCTATGCTCCCCATCGGTTTCACGAAGCCGCTCATAAGCTTTGAAGGCGATATCATCCTATTCGCATACGTGTTGGGGCTTGCAAGGTTTTTCCAGATCCTGGCGGCGATGGACATAGGAAGTTCATTTGAAGGGATGGGCGCGGCGCGTGAAGCCACATTTGCGGTGTTCGCAGAACCTATTTTCTTCTTTACCATCGGCAGCATCGCATTTG
>JBAZRS010000706.1:0-2879 GCA_041662825.1 Victivallales bacterium
CACTAAACTTTGTCGCGAGCTTTGTCCTGAGCTTTGTCGGAGAAGAATGCAAAAGGGGAAATTGACTGACGCATTGCGGATTCGCCATAATTTTACATAGCGGTTAACAGAAGGATATAATATGTCAAGCTTGCAAGAATTGAATCAGATGCGTAGGACTCCCGAATGGGTGGGGGTGTCAACAGGCAACACGGCAATCGACAAGGCCTTTGCGATCAGCGTTGACCTTGTGGAAGATCTGACACGCCAGTATCACGAGCAGAAAGGCCAGAAAGGCTGGCTTCCGGTAAGCGGCGGTGTCCGGGGGCACATGACCTCCCGCTTTGACACGCGCGACTCGGCGCATGCCGTCAAGATGGCCGCATATCTGTGGGGCTCTGAAACTGATCTGGGTGCAACACTTGAGAACTCCATGTTCATCGAATATATCAACCCCGAGACGGGCGCCCTGGCACATCCCTTCTCCACCTTCACCAGGAACAAAGCTATCGGAGTCGCCGCCGGCATGTACCTCCGCTGTGTCTCCGACACCTTCAGATATTTTGCTCCGGCCGGAAATTTCAATGAGGCGATGAGAAGGGCCGCCCTGACAGCCGATTGGATGGTAGCAACCTTTGATCCCGAGAGATCCGGACTTCTCGACTGCCGTAACGAACACGGCAAATGTTTCTGGGGGGCGCATCTGGGCGAAGCCAATCACTTCCCTCCAAATTTTGATCCGAAGAGCAAGACGGTAGTCGCCACCATGGCTTTCTGTGTCTGGCTGCGGCGGATGACCGAGGCGGCACGAAGCAAAAACCATCCCGCAACCGGACATTTCGAGAAGCTTCTAAAACTTTATTCCTCCACGATAGAGGAAAAAGCGTGGAGCGACCGCGGCGGCTACTACCACTGCCAGTTCGACCGGATCTCCGACAAGTGGTTCTTCAGCATGAACGGGCTTTCCGAAAAAAGCCGCGAGACCGACATCATCCCGTATTACTGCGCCGAGTCCGACATAGACATGGAACACAAGCGCTGTGTGGCCAGGCACCTGGACAACGCCTTGACGCATGACCGGATATTCCCCATGCCGATCTACTATCCGAACTATGCGTGGTACTCCCCGCAACATCCGAATTTCACCGACCACGGAGTAGACAAGTTCATAATGGGCGGCTCCTGGGACACTCCGTATTTCCATTGCGTCCAGCTCCTTTCACAGATGGGGCTTGCAGAAGCGCTTGAACTGGCAGTACGTAAACGCGCCGAAGCGATTGCCCGAGACGGAGACTGCACGGAATGGTACCACCTAGATGGAACGATTGACCACCAGACCGGATATCACCGCGACCGCTACCTGGTGAGCGCCACAGCTCAGATTGCCGCGACAATAGAAGGCCTCTTCGGCATTACCCCCGCCGAACCAGGTTTCTCCGTAATCAATTTCGCACCGCTCTTGCCTTTGTTCAGGCGTCATCGCCATACCGGGCCGCTGACGGAAGCAAACCAGGCCCCGAAGACAATCAGGATCACCCTGCCCGAAGGCAGACGCCTGGAATTCTCAATCTCATACAATGAATCGGAAGAAAAGATCAAAGTCAAGACAAACAAACTCGATGCAAAGGGCATCTTCAGGATTCCTATTGACTATGCGGGCCGCGTCCAGAACGCCGACTGGGGCGGCGTCCCGGTGCAGTTCACAATTGTGAAACTGATGGGTCAGTCTTTTATCACGCTGGAACATGTTCTTGACGGCAAAGAACTGGTGATCGGGCTCGCTCCCCATCCCCAGAAAGGCAAGGGAACCACACCCTTCATCGAAGTCTCGCCGACAGGCGAGGTCACACTGAAAGGCTGCGGAAGCCCCACGCCAAGTCCGGCGGTGTTTTAATAAAAGGAACCTCTAAAAAAGAATAAAAACAGGCGAGACGCCTGTTCCACATTGATATAAAGGCCATCAAGGGTGCTGGCGTTCCAAAAGAGTTGCGACCCTTGTTCGCATAATTAAAGGTATAGGGATTTCAAAAGATGCCTTGCAATGTAATGCGGGCTTTAGCCTGCAATTTCTTTTGCTTTTCCAGATTAATTCAACTACAGGCTGAAGCCTGTGTTACTTTAGAGTTGCGGCCTTTGACCGCCTAATTTACTTATAAAGACAAGGAATAACTAAATGAGCAAATCTGCCCAATCACTGCCGAGCAAACAGACAATCGGACTGTTTTTCACACCTGATCTGCTGCATAATCCAAAGGATATGGAAGAGGAGATCGCAGCGGCCGCAAAAAACAACTTCGGAATCATAATCGGATTCGCCAGGCATATGACACATAACCTTTTTGACAAGGATGTGCATGACGCCGTCAAGGCCGCAGCCGAATATTCCCACAGGTGCGGACTTAAATTTGTAATGGACATGGACTGGGCGCACTGGGGCGGAGCTTTTGCGGAAAAGAATACGGACATGGCGATGTGGTTCATAGCGACCGCAGAAACCATATGCGTGAACAGCCGCTTCGATGTCACCATTCCCTATCAGCGCCAAGGCGGACCGGTTAAGGTGTCCGAAATATGCGCGGCCTACGGTTTTGATGAAAAGGGTCGCCACGTACAGCTGGGGGTCGAAGATTATGAACTGCAACAGGAATCGTTCACGGCGGAATACTCGTTTCCGTCAATGGACGATGAACAGGAGTTCAGCATCTCCAGGAAAAGGGACGGCACATATTATCTCCGCCTGAGCGGAACGGTGAAAGACGCATCGGTTAAGCGTGTCCGTTTTTATGTCGCCATGGAATCATACAAATATCCGGATGTCGCCAACCCCGCATACTTAAAGGCGCAGATGGAACTCCTCCGGGCATATGAAGATGTGCCTTTGGACGGCGTGGCTTGGACAG
>JBAZRS010000707.1:0-2876 GCA_041662825.1 Victivallales bacterium
ATTGCAGGCGTTCGGCGCCGGCATAGCCGCAATGGGAGGCGTCGACATCATAGTTTTTTCAGGAAGATATTGCCGTTCCGGAAAAGTGATTGAGGATTACATGTCTGAAAGATTAAACATGCCCGAAAAACCGCAGCAATGGGAATATCTTACCAGGAGCCTCCTGAGGATCACCGCCGATCTCGGGATAACCGCACATCTGAAATCGCGTAAAAGGGATACGGTTTCATAGTTCGTCTTTTTCCGGCTGGGCTGCAACGGCGGCGGGGATATTGATTTCAAATGTCGTGCCGCGCCCCTGTTCGGAATAGACATTGAGCCATCCGTTGTGCTGCTTCACTATCCCATATACTACGGAAAGGCCCAGGCCGGCCCCTTTGGGCTTCTCCTTTGTAGGGAAGAAAGGTTCAAACAGATGGATCTTCGTTTCAGAAGTCATCCCCGCGCTTGTATCTGACACGCATATGCGGATGAAGTCTCCGGCCTTGGAGCCGTCCACCAAGATCGGATCTTTCTCATCAATACATACGCCGCTCGTAGTGATTTTAAGTTTTCCCCCGCCCGGCATTGTCTCCCGGGCATTTACGGCAAGGTTAAGGATAACCTGTTCGAACTGGCCCGGATCGGCCTTGGCGGGCTTGAGATCAGGGGCAAAGACTGTTTCAAGCTCGATTTGCTCACCGAGCCTGTCAAGAAGCATCTTCTTAATACTGGAAATCAGGCCGTTCACGTCCACGTCAATCATGTTCTCGGGTTTTCTCTTGCTGAAAAGAAGCAGCTGGTTTGTAAGCTCCTTGGCGCGTTTACCCGCCATGCCAATTGCTTCAATCTCCTCCCTGATTTCATGGTTCTTGTCAATCTGCATCATGATCAGTTCGCTGAATCCGTTTATGACCTGGATTATGTTGTTGAAGTCATGCGCTATTCCGCCGGCGAGTCTCCCCATGGATTCCATTTTCTGCACCTGGACAAGCTGGTCCTGAAGTTCCATCTGCCGCGAAATGTCACCTGTGATCTCGCGATTTAAATTGTCCGCCGCATTGAGATCTTCCGTGATTTTCAGCTTCAGGAACGCTGCCGCAATTTTTCCGGTTATCGCTGTGATCTTCTTCTGAACCTGGGGAGAAAACTCTTTCTCAGTATGCGACGACAAGTTGATGGCCGCAATGACCTGGTTTTCATTGATAAGCGGGATTATTGCGACAGCCTCAATTTTTTCCTGCATACCCAGGCCGTTCTCAATTGAGAGTATCAGTTGATGCTGGTTGGTGAAAACCAGATTCCCAGCCTTGATAAGTTTTGCGGGATATGACTCTGCACCGAAATGGGAAACCTGCTTGATGAAATCAATCCCCACTCCCTTGTGGGCTACAAGGTCAATGGCGCCGGTGACCTTGTCGACATTGTACACCCCGCCTGAATCGACACCTTCGATTCCGCACAGGATTTCAATGATTTTCCGCCCGGCAACCCGGGTTGACGACGCCCGGTTGAGGACGGATATTATTTCGCGTTCATATTTGAGTATTTCCTCTTCCCGCTTCCTGTCTGTAATATCGTTGAAAACCACTGCGAACTTTCCCTTCTCATGGGAGAACGCCCTTATTTCATAATACATGCCCAGCCCCGAGTGGTAGTTCTCGAAAAACACCGGCTTGCCTGTGATCGCCACATTCCCGAAATTGCTTATCCATTCCTGCTCGGTTTCCGGAAGCACCTCGAAAACCGTCTTTCCTATTATCTTATCCCTGCTGAGTCCGGTGAATTTCTCGAAAGCCGGATTTATCTCCAGGAACCTGTAGTCGCACGGGTTCCCGTTCTCGTCGCATATCACTTCATGAAGCGCGAAACCCGACAGCATCTCATTGAACAGCTGCCTGTATTTGAACTCGCTGTCCTTCAGGACGGCTTCTATCTTCTTCCATTCCGTAACATCCCTGGCGATGCACAGCACACATTCACCACCAATGTAGTCTATTTTCTTCGCACTCATCTCGACCGGCACGGACGTCTTGTCTTTCGCAAGCAGAGTAGTTTCAAAGACAAATTGCGCTTCGCGCCTGAGCTGCCCTATCCTTTCAGAAGTGAAATCGTCGAAGTCCGAAGGGTCGATATCCCTGTAGGAAAGTCTTGCGAACTCATCATTGGCATAACCGAGTCTCACACATGCCACCTCATTGACTTCAACAAAACGGCCATTCAGATCAAGGATGAAAATCGAATCGTTGGAATTGTTGAAAAGGTTCCTGTATTTCTTCTCCGATTCGGCGATTATTACGGATGCCTCAAGCGATGACTGGTGCATGAGGAAGGCGATGACAAGTATTATGCAGATGAGGAGGGTTATTATGATGGGCTGAAGCCTCGACATGGATATCATCTGCGACCATTTGACTGAATTGATGTCGCAGGCGAGAACCGATTCTACTTTTTTCGTCTCGTGGTCCACTATCGGGATGAAGGCGGAAATGAACGAACCCCATTTGTCGGTATATGGGCCGCAGACAAGCGGTTTCCCGTCCTTGAAGACGCCATAAAGCTCCATGGGAGCGTCCGAGTAGACAGTTCCGGGCGGGGAAAACTCGGGTTTGTTTTCCGGACTTGAGTAAAGGGCGAAATATATCTTCCCCTCCTTGAGCTTCATCAGGTAAAACCATCTTATCTCCTTCGAGGTGCCTTCGAATTCGCGAAGATAATCCCGTATGATCTTGTATTCTGATGTCTTGAGATCGGCAATACTGCAATTGAGCTTATTCAGATTCTCCATGCGTATCCCGGATGCGATCGCCTCAGCGGTAATCAGGAAATCCTCCTTTTGATTCCTGTCGACGGAATTGCTTATTATCATGGTGAGGAGCCATCCGCAGCAGAGGACG
>JBAZRS010000708.1:0-2870 GCA_041662825.1 Victivallales bacterium
AAGATGGATTGCCGGAGTTTTGAAAGGTATTTTTGTTGGCTTGAAAGTTCTGTTTGTAATGGAATTATTCTATGGTTTAATTCCTTTTTCTTTTTTATTAAAATCAATTGTTTTTCGATAGGAATGTCAGGGATCTCAATTTCTCCGAGATCATCATACCGCAAAGCTTTTCTTACTGTCCCTCGCGCATATTTCCCAATCTGAAATAATCCTTCTTTTGATTTTAAAAAATCTAATAGTAGGTCAGAAACAAGTTTTTCTTTTTTTGTTTTGAAAACAACATATGCAGGACTCACTAGCCCTTGGGCTCCTTTTGGAACTAATCCTATCGATCCAACATTAATTCTGTAAGGGTTGTAGGCAAAACACTCATCTGAAACATAAAGATATTTTGAAGTGTCTTCAGATTTTTTATGATCAGTTGTTGTTATACCTTCTTTATTTGAAACCCCATATACTTTCATTTTTTTGAAATTATCAAGAGTTCCTGCCCTTAAGGCAATTTCTTCTATACATTCTTTTAATTTTATAGTGCCCACTGATTACCCTTGTATTTCCTTTTGAAGACCGATTAACAGTTCATCGCTTTTCCTGAAGGACTTGTGCAGCATGTCGAGGAGTTCGGCGGTGCTGTGTTCGGTCTCTTCTTCTTCGCGGTTCGGGTTTTTGATGTCCAGATCCCAGCCGCGTTCTTTTATGGTGTCTATCGAAACTTTCCAGCAGATCTCGCTTTCCTTCCTGTTCTTAAACCATTTCTTTATCGGGTCGAATTCATCCACCTGGATGGTTTTGGTCTTGCTGTAGGACTTCTGTCCTTCCGGCAGACGGTGCTCGTAATAGTAGATTTCCTTTGTCTGACTGCCTTTCTCGAAGAAGAGCAGGTTTGTTGCGACTGTCGCATAAGGTGCAAAAACCGAGTTCGGCAGGCGGACAATCGTGTGCAGATTGCATTCCGTCAGCCATTTTTCCCGGATCCGCTGTTTGACACCCTCGCCTGTCAGAGAGCCGTCTGGGAGGACGATTGCGGCGCGTCCGCCGTCCTTGAGCAGATGAATCATCATGATCAGGAAAAGGTCGGCAGACTCCTTTGTCCTGAAATTCATCGGAAAATTGTTTTCATTATTGTTCGCGACAACACCGCCGAATGGGGGATTGGCGAGGATGACGTCGACCCGGTCTTTGTGGGTGTATTCACGCAGCGGGCGGCCAAGTGAGTCGTCAAAGCGGAGGTTCGGAACTTCGATGTCATGTAGAATCAGGTTTGTAGTCGCAAGCAGGAACGGGAGGGGTTTGTATTCCCAGCCCATGACATTCTGCTGGATGGATTCCCTGTCGGCGGAAGTCTTCGCCTGTTTGTTAAGGTGTTCGATGGTGCAGGTGAGGAAGCCGCCGGTTCCACAGGCTGGGTCGAGGATTTTCTCGCCGAGTTTCGGGTTGATGATGTCAGTCATGAACTGTGTGACGGCACGGGGCGTATAGAATTCCCCGCTTTTGCCTGCGCTCTGGAGTTCCTTGAGCATGCCCTCGTAAATTTCGCCGAAGAAATGCCTGTCGTCCGACAGGTTGAAATCCACTTCATTGAGTTTGTTCAGGACTTTGCGGAGGCAGATCCCGGACTTCATGTAATTATGGTTGCCTTCAAAGACTTCACGCAGGATGAGGGCGCGCCTGTTGCCGGTGCTGAGATCCAGTTCCCTGATGGCCGGAAACAGTTTGGTGTCGACAAATGAGAGCAGTTCGTCGCCGGTCATTCCCTCGTCGTTGCCTGCCCACTGGTTCCAGTGGAATTCCTTCGGGAGAGGGGATACGTATTTCTCCCCCATTATCTTCATTTCTTTTTCCTTGTCGGAAAAGACCTTGAGGAAGACCATCCATCCGAGCTGTTCGATGCGCTGCGCGTCGCCGTTGATGCCGGTATCCTCGCGCATTATGTTGCGTATGGACTTCATGAGTCCGGATATGTTCACAGTCATGATTAAGCCTTTATTTCTTTGTTTTGTATTTCTGTTTCGGATGGTTACGGATATTTGGGAACTTTTGTACGAGAAGTCCCTGATCAACCATTGGATTCACGTAATGATTTCTGACCGAATCTTCAGTTCTGTTAACAAGTGAGGCAATTTCAGACATAGACAACTCCTTGACAGAGCACAATTTGACAATGGTCTCCTTCACGAGGATGGGGGAAGATCTCATTGAATTGGCTATTTTCAATGATATCCGCCTTAATTCCTTATGTTCGGACTTCGCCGCCTTATGCTCGGACTTCTTATGTTCGGAGCTTGAACTCAAACTTTCGCCCTTATGTTCGGAGTTCGGAGTCAAATATTCGGAGCTCTTATGTTCGGACTTCACCGCCTTATGCTCGGACTTCTTATGTTCGGAGCTTGAACTCAAACTTTCGCCCTTATGTTCGGAGTTCGGAGTCAAATGTTCGGAGCTCTTATGTTCGGACTTCGCCGCCTTATGCTCGGAGTCTGCTTCATGGATGGGGTGCCTGTCCGGCAAGAAGTAGAAGGTGCCTCTGCCTGCGCCTTCGCTTTGGAGCAGTTTTCCCTCGACAAGCCGATGAAGGGAAAGGGAGAGATCTCTGGGATGTTCGCTGGTAATCTCCATCAATCTGCGGTGAGTAATGCAGGTTTCCGCCTTGGCTGTTACCAGTGCTATTCTTTCAAGCTTAGAGATGGATTTGTATTTCTGCCCGAGTTTTTCCGTAAGTTCACGGACGATATTTTCCGGGAGAAGACTTTCCATGCGCATCGCCAGTAACGTCTGGTTGCTCTCTATGCGTTCCTCCAAATCCGGCAGTTTCCAGTCCTGTTCCCGCCAGTTTTTGTATATTTTCGGGAATCCGGAACCCGCCTGCTCTC
>JBAZRS010000709.1:0-849 GCA_041662825.1 Victivallales bacterium
CGGCGGATGTTCAAAGTTGAATGTTGGATGTTCAAAACTTTGAAATTCCTATGCCTTAAAACAACAGCCCCTGCGGGCTTAACTACCAACATATATGAATCTTGGTTTACAGTTAATCCGCCTAATGCGGATTAATGCCGCAAGGCATGTTCTCGGATTAACTTCTTTAGAGGTTCCATTTATTTGAAACTTGAAATTTAAAGGTGGATGGCTGTCATGGCTGAATTGATACAAAAGCACGGCAGGGGGAACGCCCTGGAGGTCAGGAAACTTGTCCAGGATGCATTGGACGAATTGGGATATTCAGATTATGTGGAGTGGGACGGGAATTCGTTCAGCGCCTCCGTAGGACATGGATTTATCCTTGATCTCAAGGGCGACATCACCGACAATGACTTCATTGTTGAAAAATCGTCTGGCGCCGTGGGAGACAAGGTTCTTTCCGAATGCAACAGGATTGCGCGGGACTTGTCGAAATAACCCGGATAGCTTATGAATCACAATCAGGATAGAATGGCGCTAAGTTAAGGCTTCTTTGCTGGAGTTCACAACCCTGGTCGCCTATGGTGCTGCCAAAGGCAGGTAAACTTTAGCGTGCTCTTGTTTTCAAGCGTTAACTTAGTGGCATTGTAATCAAAATAAATGCCGGTTTTCAGCCTTAGCGTGACATGCGGCGAATTTCATCGTAGCGAAAACAGCTTACGAGGTGGTCGTTCACCATACCGACAGCCTGCATAAAGGCATAGCAGATCGTGGAGCCCACAAAGTTGAATCCCCGCTTCTTCAGATCTTTGCTCATCATATCAGATTCGCTGCTGCTTGCCTGCAGTTCACCCAAAGAGTTGCGGG
>JBAZRS010000709.1:859-2860 GCA_041662825.1 Victivallales bacterium
TTCCGAACTCCTCCCTTATGTCCAGGTATCCTCGGGCATTTTTAATGGCCGCTTCGATTTTGAGACGGTTGCGCACAATGCCGGGATCGGCAAGCAGTCGCCTGATATCCGAGTGGGAATAGGCGGCGATTTTTTCCGCATTGAAGCCGTCAAACGCATTTCGGTAGCCGTCGCGCTTTTTCAGTATGGTAAGCCAGCTGAGTCCAGCCTGGGCGCCGTCGAGTATGAGCTTCTCGAACAGGGCCTGGTCATCATGTACCGGCACGCCCCATTCTTGGTCATGGTACTCAACGTAAATTTCACTTTCACCGCACCACGGGCATCTGTTTTTCATGTGTTTTCCAAAAGTGGCACGGACATTCCTGTCCGTGGGATTTGAGCAGGCGCAGGCAGGCGTGCCTGTATTACTTTTTCTTATTCCTGAAGTAGTCGGCTACGGAATCGATTATCTGGTTGAGGTTGTGGGCGGTTTTCCACCCGATGGCATTTCCTATCGCAGTTGTATCGGGAAGTCTCCTCATCATGTCCTCGAACCCCGACTCATAGGCCTTCTCATAGGAAATATGCTCGATTACGGACTTGCTTTTCAGGCGTTTTATCACGGTCGCGGCGAGATCATTCATCGATATCTCCTCGGTGCTCCCGACATTGAAGACTTTTCCCACGGCCTTGTCGCATTCGGCGAGTCCGCGCAACGCCCTGACAGTGTCGTAAACATGGCAGAAACATCTTGTCTGTTTTCCGCTTCCGTAGACTTGGAGAGGTTCCCCGGAGAGAGCCTTTGAGACAAAACGCGGAAGCACCATTCCGTAACGTCCGGTCTGGCGGGGGCCGACAGTATTGAAAAGCCGCACTATGAGTATCGGCATCTTTTCAGCCCTGAAATACGCCATTCCGAAAAACTCGTCGAGAAGCTTGCTGCAGGCGTACGCCCAGCGGCAGTTGGTTGACGGGCCGATGAGAAGATCGTCGCCTTCATTGAATTTCGACTTGTCCGACTTGCCGTAGACTTCGCTTGTCGAAGCGATGAGCACTTTTGTGCGGCATCTCTCGGCCCCCTTCAGGACGCGTTCGGTCCCGTGGACATTTGTCATGATCGTCCTGACAGGGTCATGGACTACCAGCTCCACACCTACGGCGGCGGCAAGATGAAAAACCATGTCCGATCTGGAAATAAGATATTCCAGTTCCGGAAGCTGAAGCAGATCGCCTTCCACGATGTCAAGTTTGGCTCTCTTCCTCGCGAAGGAGAGGTTTTCCCTGGAGCCTGTTGAAAAGTCGTCAATGACAGTCACCGAATGCCCGTCTTTGAGGAGCGATTCGACAAGGTGGCTCCCGATGAAACCCGCCCCTCCAGTCACAAGATATTTCATAATGACAACTCCATGGTGGTTTTCTGTTTTTTCTCCCTGATGCGCATGTAAATTTCGATGAACGGTCCGGAAAGAATATAATAGTTGATGAGGACAACGGCGGCAAGTTCCTTCCATAATACCAGAGCCAGCACAAAAATCACGAGCATGGCCATCCTGATCCTGTTCCTGCGCACAGACTGGATCCATTTGCCTATATGGGCGTAACGGACATTGCTGACCATGAGGAATCCCAGCAGGCCCGCGTAGAACGGGAGTATTGCCAGAATATGATTAAGCTCCCCCTCTTTCATGCAGTAGTAGATGACAAGGCTGCATATGCCCGCCGCCGCGCCCGGAGATGGGAGACCGGTGAACCCTTCCGTTTTCTTTTTCTCCAGGATTGCATGGACATTGTATGTGGCAAGTCTCGATGCGGCGCACCCGAGATATACTGCGCACAGCCCCCATACGATATAATAGTCAATCGGCTTGAGATGCTCCCTCAGATGATGCGCCATGACTGCCACTATCACTGCCGGCGCCACACCGAACGTAACCATGTCGGCCAGGGAATCCATCTGCATCCCGTGCATGCTTGCCGCATTGAATATCCTCGCGGCGAATCCGTCGAGGGCGTCAAAAACCA
>JBAZRS010000710.1:0-2857 GCA_041662825.1 Victivallales bacterium
ACACAGGAAGTTCGGGCTCCAGGATGAAAATTCAGCCGTTGGAGAGCTGATAAAGGGCAAGACTACAACCATGAAAGAGCGCCATAGCGGCGAGGGGATATTTTTCACCTCAAAGCTGGGCGACCTTGTTTCTTTCAGGTCTCATGGTTTGGAGATAATATTCGACAATATCAGGAAGGACATCTTCGTCCAGAAAAAGAGATTCATCTCAGGCACCGAGGTTGTCTTTGAAATAAGCAGGCATTCAAAGAGGAAAATAGACAAATGCTTCCACCAGTTCGCTCCGGAGGAATTTGACTACAAGTTCGACAGAACCAGCATTCTTGTCAAACTATTCCAGAAGGATTATGTATCCAGGTCGGAGGCGAAAAGACTTGTCTCAGGACTTGACAAGTTCAAAGAGGTGATCCTTGATTTCAAGGATGTGGATGCAATTGGGCAGGGGTTTGCAGATGAGCTGTTCAGGGTTTTCATGACAGGTCATCCCGGAATCAAGGTGCATGTCAGAAATGCAGGAGATCCGGTCAGAATCCTGCTCAGCCACGTGGTTGACAATAATATCAAGGATAGGTTGACAATAGGTTGACAATAATGTCAAAGCCTTTGAAACGGTTATTCAGGAGACGGCAAATTGCCGATAACCTTTTTCCGGCTCTTTCTCAGATCGAGTGGGTAACTCGATAAGAAAGACATGAATATTCAATTATTTTATATTTTGTGTGTTTACCCACTCAAAAGGAAAACGAATCACTTTCCCATGATGTTACTTACCCTTCGATCCTCCAGCACTGGTTCTGACTGTTCCAGGCATCCCATATCTGCAGTTTATGCCTGTCGCCCGTGTCCAGGCCCATGCATCTCTTGCTTCTTTTGTTGAGAAGCATGAATCCGTCATGGTCGCCGTTGACCGGCCTCCAGAGCTGATTGCTGCCGCCGTGAGGTTCGTACAGGATGACCGGTGCCGAATTATACGTATGCCATCCCTCGACATCAAGGCATTTGCCCGTGGTGATGTTCATCAGCATAAACCAGTCGCCGTTCCCGACCGGAACCAGTCGCCAGCGATCACCGGAGCCGAGTAAGGAATTTGAAAGAGGGGAATTTGTCAGGCAAGATCTGACAATCATTCCTTCCTCACGGGCGAGGTCAGTACACCATCGCCTCGCTATTTTTTCTTTGGTCTGAGTCTGGCTTAAAAACTCCTTAATGGCATCCTTGGCCCAATTTTTATCCAGTTGTCCGTGTCCGACACCGTGCTGAGAGAGAAAATACTTCTTCCGTGACATTTCAGACATCGCACGGGTCATTTCAGGTGAACCCTTTTCAAGGATGCCGCCATCGTATGCCGGGCAAGTCGGATACAGCCATTTGAAACAGGACAGAGTCTTGTCATGCCCGTAGTTGTCGTCACTGCCCATCAGATACAGGAAATGCGGCTCATGCTCAGGATGGGATGAGCCCCTGTACAGGCTGCCTTCACCTAAAATATCCATGGATCTGTAACCTGCGGAGATAAGTTTTCCGATGACCGAAATCAGCGGATACCCGGCTTTTTTCGCCAGATTGGGAATGGAAAGATTTTCAATGAATGGGTCTGCGGTCGCCCATACTGCAGTCCACGCGTCCGCTGGCGGACACAGGAGTATTGCGGCGGAGATGTCAACATTTCGCTGGGCTAGCAACTGGGCGGCCATGCCGCCCAGGGATTCCCCGCAGAGGTAATAGGGACTGGGGAAAACGGATTTCGCATAGTGGAGGGTCGCCTCCAAATCCCACGACTCCGCCAATCCGAATGTCGGAGAATGAGCTTCCGAATTGCCATGGTTCCGGAAATCAACTGCGCAGACGTTCAAATTGCAGTCGTGGCGGAAGAAACAGGCCCGGTCGTAATTCTGATCCGAATTCAACATGAAACCGTGCCCGATTATGATTGTACCCGATGAATTTGACAGGCCGTCGTTCGCCTTGCAGGACCATCCCGCCAGATTGACTTCGTCCCTGGCCCTGTACTTCCTCTCCATAAAACCGTTCTCGTTACGCATGTCTCTTTTGGGTCCTGACGGGAACGGATTCATGATTCACTTCCTTTGTTTTACCGTTCCATTTGTGTTGTTGACAGAATTAATATACCCTGAGAAACGGCATAACAAGAACATTCTGTTAACCAAGGAGGCAGTATATCAAATGGACTTTGCTGCAATATTTCAAATGAATGACATATCGAGAGGATTGTGTAAATAAAGAAATTGCTGCTTCGTGAATAAACCAGTGCATAGGACTTTGTCGTTCCGAACCCGTCACAATTTCCCCTGGCCGAATGACGGTTCGAGCAGGCTGATTTCCTTTTCCGAAACACCGCTTTCCGCGAAGTGATTCCTCCAGGTTTTGAGCATAGAGAGCATTTCATTCACCGTCGACTGGGCATTTCGGCGCGTAAAGCCGAACTGTCCGCAGAGGCTCAGTGCGTTTTCAAGTGTCGCTTCCCGTCCCCGTTCCCCTACGGACATTGCGAGCTTGAATTCGGTGCTCACACCGTGCTGGACAAAGCTCGGGACAATGCTGTTTTCTTTCAAGGAAGATTCCGGCTTTGTCCTCTTCTGGAACCGCCACATTGAGCCAGCATGTTTCATATAGAATGGTGCTGAGATAAGGATTCTTTGTAGGTAACTCGGTATACCATCCCGAGGGAAGCTGCGGGGTGATACCCCGCGCTACTTGCCTAATCTTAGCAGCATTCTGTTTCATATATACACCCAGTACTGTCCCAATATTAGTTAAACAGCAGCAACTGCTTGCAACTATCACTTTTGTTTTCTGGCGCATTTACACTCAAAAGCAATTCTTTCAAAGACGCTTT
>JBAZRS010000711.1:0-2857 GCA_041662825.1 Victivallales bacterium
ATTACGAAGTGAATATTGTAAAGGGCAAGAAGGATGACACCATCGTCAAGGGCATCAATGATTTCAAGATGAAATCCGAGCAGTATTACATGCATACTGATCCGGGCAACGATGTTCTCGCCACGACGACGTTTACCGGCGATCACGCCGAATGGATCAACGGCACCGTGATGCCGGTCATATGGAAACGCAGATACGGCAAGGGCAAAGTGTTCTACACTTCGCTCGGACACGTCGCTAAGGACTTTGACGTTCCCGAACTGAAGGAAATAGTCAGGCGCGGAATGATCTGGGCCGCGAAGTAGGACGGGCTTTCCAGCCCGCTTATCCGAATCGGCGAGCCGGAGAAACGGCGAATCGGAGACGATAAGACGAACAACAAGGCGGGAAAAGTAATCAGATGACAGAGGATGGAAATTAGTTGGAGTTCACAGCTTTAGCGTGTCTTGTTATTCTGTTATTGTTTTATTGAAATAAAGAAAGGAAACGTAGATGAAGAAATTCAAAAGCGCCTCTGAAATCAAGGTTGGCGTGATCGGTTACGGCGGGGCTTTCAACATGGGGAAGGCCCATCTCAATGAAATGAAAAAGGCGGGTATGACCCCGACCGCTGTTGCGGAGATAGACAAGGAGCGTCTGAAGGTGGCCGAGACGGATTTCCCGGGTATCCAGACATACTCTTCCGTCGCCGAGATGCTGAAGAAGTCTGATGTGGATCTTCTCGCCATCATCACCCCGCACAATACGCATGCGAAACTCGCAATCCAGTGTCTGAAGGCTGGAAAGCACATTGTCTGCGAGAAACCTCTTGCGATAACCACCGCCGAGTGCGATGCGATGATCGCCGAAGCCAGAAAAGGCAAACTTGTCGCGAGCACCTACCACAACCGCCACTGGGACGGCTGCATCCTTGACGCGGTGAAGAAAGTCCGCAGCGGCGCCATAGGCGAAGTTGTCAGGATCGAGGCGCGCATGGGCGGCTGGGGACAGCCCGGCGAATGGTGGCGCACGAGCCGCACTATTTCCGGAGGCATCCTTTACGACTGGGGTGTCCACCTCCTTGAGTATTCCCTCCAGATTCTCGAGGGCGAGAAGATGAAGGAAGTCTCCGGTTATGCGAAGACCGGTTTCTGGGCCCCGAAGACGAAATGGAAAAACGACACCAACGAAGACGAGGGTTTCGCAGTCGTGCGTTTCCAGTCCGGCAAATGGCTCACTCTGACTATTTCCTCCATTGAGTCAAAGCCCAAGGAGGGAACTGTCGAGATAACAGGCACCAAGGGAAGCATTGTGATGAACCACGGCGACTGGAAACTCATCACCCACAGGGACGGGGTTACGGTCACGGAAACAGGGAAGAATCCTCCCGGCGAAGGCTGGAAGCTCTACCAGAACGTTGCGGATCATCTCGTAAAAGGCGAGAAGCTCATAATCACGTCCGAATGGGCGCGCCGCCCGATCCACATCCTCGAGCTTGCGGGCAAGAGTGCAAAAGCCGGATGCGCAGTCAAGACGAAGTACGAATAAAAACAGGTCTGTTGAACACTGAAGGCGGGATCGGCTTTTCAAAAGCCGATCCCGCTTTTTTTTTCACATCTTGCCATGCCTTAAAATTGAGATCAGCAGGAGGACGCTCATCAGGAGGGCGAATATGAAAGTGAAGAGGCCGAGGAACGAGATTCCGAAAATCATGGGCGGAATTTTCGCGTGTATTATCAGCGAGGAGCCGATTATCAGGGAGGAGGCGACAATGGAGAAGGATATCCTGTTGCTGATCTGATCGTGCTTGAGGAGCATGGGTTCAAGGCCCTTGTGCTCGAACTGGATCTTGATATTCCTGTTTTTGAACTGGTTGAGTATGTCCCTGAGACCGCCGGGAAGATTGCGGAACAGTTCGGAGTAATCGGAAAGGCTGCTGTAGACGTCCTTGAAAATTGCGTATGGGCTGACGTTTTCCAATATCATTTTCCTGACGAACGGTTCGATGTGATCTATGATGTTGAAGTCAGGCTTTAATTTCCTGAGTGTCCCTTCAAGCGATGTTATAGCCTTCCCGAGGAGATAAAGATCCGACGGGATCATGAGCTTGCTGCTGATGACCAGCTTGAAAAGATCGTTGAAGAATTTGCTGAGATTGAGGTTGTGGAGAGTCACTCCGGCATATTTGTCTATGATCTTGAAAACACGGTTCTCAAACTGCTCCCTGTTGATGATTTCGGAATTGGTGGAAAGTTTCATTGTGGCATTCGCCACTTTCCGGGGATCCTTCTGCACAAGCCCGATAATGATTTCGCGGAGAATCTGCCTGTTCCTGGGCGAGAGTATTCCGATTTGTCCGAAATCGACAAAACAGATGACATTGTTTTCCCGGATAATGATATTCCCCTGATGCGGATCGCCGTGGAAGTATCCGTGTTCGAATATCTGATCCATAAGGAGGTCGCTCAGGGTCGTTGCAATAAGATCCAGATCGTATTTCGGGTTGCCTCCCTCTTTTATTACGGCCAGTGATTCGCCTTCAACCATTTCCATTGTAAGTACGCGCGTGGTCGTATACTCCTTGTACACTTTCGGGAAACACACCCGCTTGTCCTTCTTGAATTTCCCTGTGAATTTCTCAATGTTGTCCGCCTCGTTGATGAAATCCAGCTCCTCGGAGATGCAGACTTTGAATTCCTCGACAATCCCGACGGGGTTTATGACATCCATGCCGGAAACGTATTTCTCCAGCAAGCCTGCAAGTTTCCCCATTATCTCAAGGTCCGCGTCGATGACTTTCCTTATGCCGGGACGCTGTATCTTGACGGCCACCTTTGTTCCGTCATGGAGTATTGCCTTGTGTACCTGGGCTATTGAA
>JBAZRS010000712.1:0-2832 GCA_041662825.1 Victivallales bacterium
GACAAGGCCGTCTATATGCACGTCTCACGTCCGGACAATCCCGAATTGCCGCGCATCACGCCATGGATAATCCGGAAGGAGCCAGGCATTTCAGCTTCCGAGGCGGTCCGCAATCCCTTTTACTGGGCCGTGGATACTCTAGGAAATCAGTTGCCGTATATCGACCGTATCCTCTTCACCCAGAAATCGACGGACATGGTGACGCTCTCAGCCGTGGAGGGGGCGGTTTCCATGCAGAACAAGTTCATTGATCCGGCGATGTATACGCTGATCATGGAAAAGTCCGTCACCGAAAGCTACAACGTTTACCACTGGATCAGCCATGACCGGAATAGCATGATTGTCCATGCCAATCAGAACTACCGTCCCGACAAGAATGATCAATATGGGCTCAAGATAAAAAAACTTCTGGAGGATGTGAGGTTCCGCCGCGCACTGTCAATATCCCTCGACCGCAAGGCCCTGATCGAGGGGTTGTATGACGGACGGACAACGCCTGCCAATGCCGTACCTGGTCCTGATTCGGTCTTCTACAATCCCGGTGCGTTCCAGCGCTGGACACAGTTTGATCCGGCGGAAGCAAACCGCCTTCTGGACGAGGTCGGCCTCACAGGACGAGACCTGGGAGGATTCCGTACTTTACCCGACGGAAGTAGGCTCAAAGTCATTTTGAGCGTCACAGGCATTGCGGGTGAAGCGGGACAACTCATGGTCGATCAGTGGGGCAAAGTCGGGCTGCGCATAATTCTGAAAATCCAGGGGGAACGCCTCTTCATCAGCCAGATGCAGCAGGGAGATCTTCAACTTTTCTCTTGGGCCGGTTATTCCTGGCTGAGCCCGCTGCCGCCACTTCCTTTCGCCAACGGAAGCAGCACCTGGTTCATGAAAGGCGGGCTCGTAGGCAATCCAGACGCACTGAAAGGCAATGCGGTAGCCCCGGGAAAAGGCACGCCGATCTACCAGTATATCCAGGCGTATGCCGATGCCATACGGCACAGCGACCTGAAAAAAGTGAAACTTAATGTCGACCAGATGACTTCCCTCCTTGCCGACCAGCAATGGAGTATCAATGTCTCAACCCCTCTGCCCGCCCTGGCGATTGTCAAGAAGGGATTCATGAACGTCCCTAAGAATCTGACATTTTCCTGGACGCTTCAGACACCCGGCAACGGCGGCGTTGAGGCGTTCTGCTTCAGTGAAAAGTACCTGAGCGAACCCGGCGTGCAAAGCAGTGAGAAATCCTATCTGCCCAGCATCAAGGCGCAGATTCTCGGCCCCTTGAACGGGGAAAAACTCTCCGCAAACAAAAATAACGTTGCAAAATCCGGCGGCGGTTCGCCAATCTTTGCCAGTATGCTTAAGTGGACTCTCGTTGTTTTTTTCGTGCTGATTCTGGCCATGGCCGCTTTCCGTCATCCGTATATCGCAAAGAGGATGACCATCATGGTTCCGACCCTTCTTCTGATTTCAGTCATCATCTTTGTCGTAATCCAGCTGCCTGCCGGAAACTACATAACAACCAGGATAGCCGAATTGCAGCAGACCGGGGAAAACCTGAACGATGAACAGATCAGGGAGTTCAACGAGATGTTCTACCTTGAAGACCCGGTGCCGGTGCAGTATCTCCGCTGGATGGGTTTCAAATGGTTCACGTCTTTTTCCGAGAAGGACAAGGGGCTGCTGCAGGGCTACATGGGCAGGTCCATGGTCGATCAGAGGGTTGTGAACGATGTCGTTTCCGAACGCATAGCGCTGACATTCTGCATCAGTCTTCTCACAATAATTTTCACTTGGTGCATTGCCATTCCAATCGGCATCTATTCCGCAGTCAGGCAATATTCCCTTTTCGATTATGTCGTCACATTTCTCGGATTCATCGGCATGTGCGTTCCGGGTTTTCTGCTTGCACTGCTGCTGATGTATTTCTGCAAAGCCTACTTCGGTTTCCTTCCTACTGGTCTCTTTTCCCAGCAGATGGGCGCCCAGCCGTACTGGGACTGGCCAAAGGTGCTGGATCTGGCCAGGCATATCTGGGTGCCTGTGGTCATTCTCGGTGTCGGTGGCACAACTGTCATGATCCGGGTGATGCGGGCGAACCTTCTCGACGAACTCAGGAAACCTTATGTGGTTACCGCCCGCGCCAAGGGCGTCAGGCCCATCAAGATGCTTCTCAAATATCCTGTGCGCGTCGCCCTTAACCCGTTTGTTTCCACTATCGGCGGAATTTTCCCCGCCCTTGTATCCGGCGGGGCGATCGTAGCAATAGTCCTGAGCCTGCCGACTGTCGGACCTCTGCTCCTGAGCAGTGTCATGAATGAAGACATGTATATGGCTGGATCCCTGTTGCTGAGCCTGAGTCTCCTGAGCATGATCGGGATTTTATTCAGCGACCTGCTGCTGCTGGCTTTTGACCCGAGGATCCGATATGAGGGGAAAGGCAAACAATGAAAACGGAAACCATAAAACCCCCCGATGAAAAGAAAGTGACACTGGGTACAATGTCCCAGTGGCAGTTGATCCGCCTGCGCTTCTGCAAACACAAGCTGGCGCTTGTATCGCTGTTCGTCGTCATCGCCCTATACGCCGTTGCCATACTGGCGCAATTTCTTGCACCATACCCGAAGAACTTCAAAAACATGCTCTGTTCATACAATCCGCCAATGCCGGTACTCTTCAATCTGGAGCATGGGTTCCATACGGCGAAAATCCTGAGGCACGTCGATCAGATATCCTATCGCAAAGAATACGTTTCGCTGCCTGGGGAGGTCGTTGAACTGGAACTCTTCGGGAAAGGGCATGCATACAGTTTCCTCGGATTGATTGAGACCGACC
>JBAZRS010000713.1:0-2822 GCA_041662825.1 Victivallales bacterium
TCGGGAAGCTCTTCGATTTCCGCGCCCATTTTGCGAAGTTCGCAGGTCATGCAGGCTATCCGGTCGGTCTCTTTGATGCGTGCCTGCGGGACATTGAGGAGCCTTGTGGTTCCGGAGGCGAAGCATGCGGCGACGGCCATGGCGGGTAGGGCGTCGGGTGTGGAATTGAGGTCAATGTCAACACCGTTGAGTTTGCCTGACGACCTGACAATTGTCTTTTCGAAACCGCGTTTAATGCTCATCCCCATTTTTTCAAGATATGAAAAGACCTCCTTGTCGCCCTGGCGGTCTTTGAAATCAAGATTCCTTATCACGACTTCGCCGCCGGTGACGGCTGCGGCGACAAGGGGGAAAGTGGCGGTGGAAAAATCGGCGGGAACTGTCAGTTCAAAGGGCTTGTAAGACTGCCCGCCTTTGAATTTGAAGCTCAGGAGGTCTTTAGAATATTCATATTTGATGTTCTGCTTGTCGAGCCAGTCCAGGGTAATTTCGACATAGGGTTTTTCATTGAGGTTGAAGACGCTGATCTCAGTGTCCCCTTCGATAAGGGGGACTGCCAGGAGGACGGCGGTTAGGAATTGGGAGGATTTCCCTTCGACAGTGGTCTTTCCCCCCCTGATCGGACCCTGTATTGAAAGGGGGCATTTCCCGTCTTTCGAGACTGTTTTCGCTCCGAGCATTTCAAGTGCGGACAGGACAGGCGCCATGTGACGGGTGCGCAGGGAATCATCGCCGTCGAATTCTGTCCTGTGGGATGAAATGGAGGAGAGTCCTCCGAATATCCTGAGCGTTGTTCCGGAATTACCGACATCAATGACTCCTTGTTTCATATGGGGTTTTCCTGCAACTCCCTTTATTGTCCAGAGATCTTTCCCCTTGTCAATTCCGGCCCCGAAAGCGGCGGCGGCGTTGAGGCTGGAAAGGGTGTCTCCTGATATCAGGGGCCTGTGTATCATGGAAACTCCGTCGGCCATGGTGGCGATTGCGACAGCGCGGATCGTGTGGGATTTGGAGCCCGGCACGGATATTTCGCCTCTGATTATCGATCTGCTGACTTCAAGTTTCAAGGTTTTCCTCCGTTTTATTAAACCGCGTAAGTATAGTTTTTCATTCAGATAAATTCAAAGGTGAATTTATCTGAATGAAAAACTATGATATAATATGACACCCATGAAAAATACATTCTTAAAACAGCAGGTGTGAAAATGTTTCTACATGAGATATACAGCAAAGACAGAATAGTACTTCATCTTAATGATATGGACAAGGAGCGGGCGCTCAAGATGCTCGTTGGCCGTCTGGCAGAGTCTACGGGCACAGAACGAGGGGAGGAATTTTTGAAGGTGATCCTTGACCGCGAAAAGCTCATGTCCACCGGGATTAATAACGGGATAGCAATTCCTCACGGTAAAATAGATAATCTGGACGGGATTGTCGGGGTCGTTGGAATATCAGACAAGGGGATCAACTACGATTCCCTGGACAACAAGCCGACGAGGCTAATGTTTCTGTTCATAAGCAATAGAACCAAGTACGCGGAACACCTGATGATGCTTAACAGGATTTCCGTAATTGCCGGAAACCAGAAATTCCTCAAAGAGTTTCTCCTGGCTGAGAATCCGGAAACCGCCAATCTCATATTGAAAAAATACGAGACAAAGCCCGCCCCGCACAGGAGATGATCCTTATTTCCTCCCGAATGTTCCACTGGATATGATCAGGGGTTTTTCAGGCCAATTGCCGGCCGGATGCGTGTTTTGAGGATATTCCCAATTAATTTCGCCTTCCTCCAGCAGATTTAATCGCATAACTGCCTCATGCCGGCAAATATTCCCACTCCATAATGCGTTCCCCAGTCCATCCAATCTTTCAGGACAATCCTGCTCAAAAAAAGCTTCCAGAACTACAAGTCCAGCTAGATACAATATTGTAGATTTAGGCTTATATATTACAAAAATGGCATTAAGTGCGACAGGATGAACTTTATTGTAAAATTAATATAATGTTGTACTCCAGTTACTTGCAACTATCAAATTCTGTTTGGCATGTCCATTGCTAAACGTCCATCTAGAAATTTCATCTGACTAGGGAAAGGATGTCTTATGAAGATAAAAGCCATTGAAGACGGGAACCGGAAACATAAGGGAACAACAGGGCATAGTTTCATGGAGGTGATTATGATTGATTGCTGTTGACGAGACAGTGTTTAGCATTAAGGCATTGAAGATTACCAGGTCAAAATAGACGACAATAGGAAAAATATAAATTAAGGATTAATTAAAATGAAAACAAAAATTTATACAGCTTTGCTGATGATGGCTACAGTTTTTACGCTGGAAGCGCAGGTGGCACCCAATCCCCAGAACAGTGTAGCCATCCAGAACCAGATAGATGTCAAGACGCCTAGTCCGGCCACTCTGGCGAACACGCCGGTCGGCACCCTTGACGCCTTCAAGAAAGGGCAGTTGTTCTACAATGCCGTTCCACAGACACCGGCGATAGGCACGTCCCTGAAGATCATCGATTCCAAAAAGGATACCGATTATCTGATAAAGACCTATAAGCTGAAAACAAAAGGGATATCGGACGAAGTCGCGCAGTATTTGAGGACCGTAGTAACCAAGGAGCAGGGCAAGGTAGAAGTCTCAACTAATGAAAAGACAGGTGACGAATTCGTTCTCGTGACGGCTCCGGTCTACCAGTTCTCATATATTGAAGAAACCATCGCGGCGCTTGACCATGAGGGGACCTCGTATTACAATGACGGTACCAAGCTCGGAGTCTACGTTCCGAAAAACCGTCTGGCGTCTGAGCTTAACAAT
>JBAZRS010000714.1:0-2820 GCA_041662825.1 Victivallales bacterium
GACTTCGAAAACATGCTCGCAATGATGCTGTCAAGGGCGACCGGCAACAGGAGCATCTCCGTTCTCGACAGATCCTATCCCGGACGATCAGTTGACGCTTCAGTACGAAACTTCAAGGGAGACGCGCTTTCATTCAAGCCGGATTTTACAATGATCATGTACGGCCTCAATGACCAGGTTTGCGGATGCTCTCTCGAAGGTTTTCTGGAGCAGTATGAATGGCTTGCCAGGCATCTGGCTGACGAATGCGGTTCCGACACTGTCTTTCTGCAGCCTACGCCGCACATCGACATCTCCGTGAATAAGGAAAACCTGAAACCCGACTCGAATCCTCCGGAATTCGCATTCCGCACGATCGGATTTGCGGAATCCCTCAGGCTTCAGGCGGAGAAAATGAAAATCCCATGCGCTGAAACATTCAATGCAATCTGGGGGGACGGAGGCGCGACAATAGAAGAGTCCGCTAAGAAAATGTGGCCGCTTTATCCGCCTTCATACTCGAAGCAGTTCGCCTCGATGATTGAGACGGACGGGAAAGGCGATACGATCCATCCTAATGCGCTCGGGCATCTCATGATCGCCAAAGCCGTCTATAATTCCATCGCCTGCAGGAAATCTCCTGAACTTCTGGAAACGAAGGCGGTCAGTGTCTGGACGGGAACGGGAGTGATAAGCACGATAACTGTCACCAACCGTTCCGACAAGGCCGCGACCGGAAGGATTGCAGTATTCCCCCGGCTGGAATGCGGGCCGCTGCATCTTCAGGGATCCGGAGAATACAGTCTGAAACCCGGAGAATCTGCAGAGTTCAATGTCGACTGGCCTGATGCGTTGAAACCCGAGGACCTTTTGAAATATCCTGCAATAGCCTGCCTCGCCCCTGGAAATCCGGTAATCTCCACGGTGATATTTTCAGAGGGCAAGTCGCATGTCTCCGGCATTCCGGCTCCCTTCGGCACTCCCGCATTCTTGCGCAAACGCATGGTCGCGGAAATTCCGAAAATCCAGGCCCGTCTCGACAACGGTGAAAAGATTGAAGTGGATTTGCCCGCAAACCGTGACAACGGGAGGATCCCGCTGATATGCAAGGTCCCGGACGGATGGGCTGTTGCGGAAATCGCATTCTGCAGATATTCCTCCGCAATGAAGGGCGAGGCGCTTGTTGACGGTGATGACGGGGAATGGGCCGAAAACAAATGGTCCCTGGTCGCTGATCCATCTCAGGCGCGTTGGATCCGGGGGACTGAAGACAGACGCTCAAGTCCGGCCGAGTGCAACCTGCAATGGACCTCCAGGGCCGGAGGGCAGGGGCTCTTTCTTGCCATCAAGGCGAACGGATCTGTCGACACCGATAATTTCACCCTGTTTTTCGATGAGCGGAAACCGGAACTTCTCGGGACACCGGGACCATACTACTGGGTTTCCGGTTCCTGGAACAAGGACGGAAGCTTCAAGGTATCCAAAGGCGAAACCTCCAAGAAGGCGACCGGGCTTGCAGGAAAATGGAAGAAGACCGATTACGGCGCCTTTGTTGAAATTTTCATCCCGTACGATCTGTTGGACATCTCTTCATGGCCGGAAAGCGGCGATCTGGGTTTCTCCCTCTGGTGGACACATCGCGGAACCGGTGGAGTGACTAATCTCATGTGGTCCGAGGACGGGCATCCCTGGAGCACAAGATGGTACGGGGTGATACGACTGGAGAACCAGCCGGGAAAATCCCTGCCATGGATGGTGAGGATTAAATAAAATATGAACGTCCAACATTGAACATCCAACATCCAACTTCGAACTTTAAATAAATTTGATTTATGAGAGTGGAAGCGCTCCTTGTAGTGCGGTATCTTGCTGTGTCGGGCGTAGCCTCTTAGCGTAGACTGATTACCGCCTTTAATGAGGGAAGCAGCGAGCCGGTGAAATAGGAATCGGAGAAGTGAAGGTAAGACAATAAGAATAAACATCGAATTTAAGATTCAAGTTTAGACCCCACCGACCTTGCGTCGTTGGTGAATAAGATTGGGAGGCTAGGGCGAGCACCTGCTAGCCTCCCAATCTTATTCACCAACGGGATAAACCCGTTGGGGTCTCTATTCTATTTCGAGACGATTAGTAACGCTGTGATTTCGTCATGAAGGGACGAAGTATTTCCATATTGTTTGAGTTGCTCATTAATAATAACTCCGTCTCTTCAAGACGGACGGGGTGTGTATGATTTACCTGTGGTTGAACCCACAGGCTTTATTACGTTATCCCTGCGGGATAAAGAAAAAGTGTCAAATCGAAATCAAGACGTGTGAAAGACACTAACGAAAGGTTTATCAAATGACAAAAAAATCTAAAGCCATATCAACTTCTGATCGTGTACTCGGAAGTCTCATAGGCGCCGCCGTCGGAGATGCGCTCGGTGCTCCTTGCGAGTGCCTGCATTATAAGCGCATACTGAAGGAGTACGGCGATTTCAAGGGGTTCGCGGATCTTGAAGCCGTCCGCGCCGGATGGTTGCCGCTCGGCACTGTCACGGATGACACTGTGATTGCCGATCTGCTCATCGATGCGATCCTCGCAAACGACGGAATCCTTGATGCGCATCTTTTTGCAAAGCAGTGGGAGGAGTTTGAAAAGCCCATCCCCAATCCCGACGGCGAACCGATCAACCGCCTCAACCTGATGCACTGGATAGAGCGCATCCCCTATCTGCGGAACCGGCTCCGCGAAATAAATAAGCGCGAACTTGGCCACGGCGAAGCCAATGCCACCAACGCCATCATGTACATCGGGCCTGTAGGACTCCTCTGCGCAGGCGATCCGAACAAGGCCGCC
>JBAZRS010000715.1:0-2816 GCA_041662825.1 Victivallales bacterium
ATGTAGTTTGTTCTGGATGATGCTGAAGAACTTGGTGGTTTTCGACCATGATGGATCGTAATCTGCGGCCATTGCAAAGATTTCTCTGACTCTCAGATACACCCTGCGTTCACTGGCGCGGATGTCGCGGATGCGTTCGAGCATTTCGTCAAAATAGTCTGGCACCTCCGAGCCTTTCACAGGCGGGTTCTTCAGCCGTTCATCATCCATCGTAAAACCCTTGACGATGTATTCTTTCAAGCGTTGGGTCGCCCAGATCCGGAAGCGGGTGGCAATATGGCTTTTTATGCGGTATCCGACAGAAATAATCATGTCGAGATTGTAATATTCAATGTCGCGTCTTACTTCACGGTTACCTTCCAGGCGAACTGTTAAGAAATTCTTAATAGTTGCCTCCGTCGATAATTCCCCTTCCTCGAATATGTTCCGAATATGCATGCTGATATTGGGGATCGAGGTCTGGAACAGGTCGGCCATCATCTGCTGGGACAGCCAGACGGTTTCGTTTTCCAGGCGTACATCGAGCTTCACCTTTCCGTCCCCGGCCTGGTACACAATTATCTCGCCTTTTTGCGGGAGATTCTCCCTGTTCAAATTCTCCTTGTCCATAATCTTACCTCAACTATTGCACGCCAAGATGCCATTTATACTATTAAAAACTTAACCGTTGTGAACCTTTATTCAATGCCAATAAAAACTTATTCATCCTCCGGAAAATAATTCAACATTCCCGCCGGATCTGCGGGATCCATCAGGCTGTCGGCTTCAGCATCGTCAATGAACTGCTGAGGCAATTTCAAAATTGCCTCAGGCGAGCTGATTTCTTAAGTTGGTGTTCACGGCTTTAGCGTGTCTAACTTGTTGAATACTAAGACACACTAAAGTTGTGAACACCAACAAGAGATATTTCCGCGACAACAGTTTTCTTGCATTTTGAAATCAGCTCTGCTGTGAAATAAATAAGCTTACGCCGCAGACTGGGCATTTCAGAGTGGTTTCGACAGTGACATCCGCTTCCATACCCTTCTTGCAGTGCGGGCATTTGAATTCGATATTCATGTTTTCACCTTATTTAGAGGTTTTGAAGGAATAGAATGTGCTTGCACGGACATTTTGCGTCCCATTATTCAAGATGCCGGTAATTTTTTATGCAATATTGTAATGCATTGGTCTTACTTAAAAAGCGGGCGGGACGCCCGGGGAAAACACAGACAGGAATGTCTGTGTTACTTTATAAGACAAATCTTAGCGAAGACAGGGCTGAACCGTTCCTTGTGTTTTGCAATTACCTCACCTATTGTTACAGTTACAATAATATAAGGCGGAGGCTTATTTGCTGGAAAGGGGAGTACCCGGACACAATTGCCAGGAGAAGAGTCTGAAAGTTCAGAATTCCAGGAGTAGGTGAAATTTATGATCAATATTAATTCGCGGATATTATTTTATTTTATCATCATAGTACTCGGAGGCATTTTATTTATGGGAACAACCGCATCTCTTTACGGATGGGGCATTGACGAGATGTCCGCAAAGCTGACACCGTCGCGGGTGCTGGTTTATAAGAAGGTCGGCGAACGGGAATTGCACCTGAACATTTTCGATCCGAAGGATTTCAAGACAAGTGACAAACGCCCCTGTTTCCTGTCGATTCACGGCGGGGGCTGGACCAGGATGTCGCCGCTCCGGCAGTACCCGTATGCCGCGCATTTCGCAGGACTGGGCATGGTCGGCATCAGTGTCGAATACCGGCTCGTTACAAAGGATTCCGGAACCACTGTCTTCGATTGCGTAAAGGACGCCCGTTCGGCGCTGCGTTACGTGCGCGCCCACGCTGCGGAACTCGGGATCGATCCGCAGAAAATAGTTGCCAACGGCGGGTCGGCCGGCGGTCACCTCGCCGCCGGCACTGCGCTTTTCGACGGCATTGATGAGCCGGGCGATGACCTGTCCGTCTCCTGCGTCCCGAATGCGCTGGTATTGTATTCCCCGGTCATAGACACATCCAAGGATGGATATGGCAATAAATTGTGCGGTGCGCGCTGGCAGGAGATCTCGCCTTTGCATCATGTTAAATCCGGTTTGCCTCCGACAATAGTTTTTCACGGCACAAAAGATCATGCCACACCGTTCAGCGGCGCCAAATCATTCTGCGAGGCGATGAATCAAGCAGGCAACCACTGTGAACTGGTGATTGAAGAAGGCGGCGGACACAGCTACATGTACACCCGCCAGGTTCTTTATGAAAAGACCTTGCGGGAAACGGATGCATTCCTCATTGCACAGAAAATGCTGCCAATTCCTTGATTGATATTTTTATACCGAGGCTGTATTCATTGGAAAAGGAACGCGTCAACAGAGTGACGCGGCTACAGCTTAGATTTGTTGTAGCCACGGCACTCCGTTGCCGTGCTCTTTGATTGTGACTTAGTATTTCTTCATTTTTATAGCCCTTTAACAGGAAGGCAATATGAAATCAAAATCATTTCGTCGGCTCTGCATTATGATTCTGGCAGGCATCGTGCCTGGTATCTCATCCATTTTCGGGCAGGGGCTGCCCGCCCCAAGCGGAAAAGGGGAAGCACAACTCCCCAAGAATATTTTTCCACTTACTGCCACATTGCTGACCTTGGAGAAAAAGGATAAGCTTCAGCAGGAATTGGATGCGCACCGTGCCGTGCGACTCATGCCGGGCGATTACGGTGCAGGGCCGATCACTCTGCGCAGCGGCCAGCAACTTTACGGTGTGCCGGGAACTAAAGTGGGACGGATCGTAATTGAGCCAGGGGCTTCTGGCGCTCTGGTGTGCGGCGTCCAGT
>JBAZRS010000716.1:0-2814 GCA_041662825.1 Victivallales bacterium
TAAGTCCATTATCGTGTTTGAAGCGCGCAACCTTGAAAGGATAAAAGCGCTATATGAGAAGAAGATAGTTGCTGAAAAGGATTTCATTGAAGCCAGCATTAAGTACGAGGAGACACTTACGGCTTTGAGAACGGCGAAGAACAGAATGGAGATATACGGCCTTACCGTAAAGGACATAGAATCAATCAATCCAGAATCCGACGGGGGGATGCTTTCAAGATTGCCCGTCAGGGCCCCTATCAACGGAACAGTTATCGAGAAACATGCCGTTAACGGCGAGTATTGGGATCCGGAAAACAACATTGACATTATGACTGTATCCGATCTCGACAACCTGTGGGTGCTGGCCGACGTATACGAGTCCGACCTGAAGAGTCTTTTCGATGCAAATTCCGAGAAGGCCGAATGTGAAATAGAGACACTGGCGTTCAAGGGGAAGGTGTTCAGGGGGACGATTGAAAACATAGGGCTGATTATAGATGAGACCACACGCACGGTCAAGGTCAGAATCGCCCTTAAAAATCCTGATGGGATTTTGCGGCCCAACATGTTCTGTTCCGTTAAAATACCTTCAAGCCTTTCCGAGATGACGGCTGTCCCCGAAGACGCCGTCCTTACCGATGAGGGGAAAAGTTTTGTCTTCGTGGAAATCATGGAGGACTTTTATGCCAGGAAGCCGGTCAAGACCGGAAGGCAATACGGTGGATATATGGAAATACTTGATGGGCTTGCCGAGGGGGAGCAGGTTGTTTCCGCCGGTTCGTTTCTTCTTAAGTCTGACGTGCTGAAAGGGAAAATGGGCGCAGGATGCGCCGATTAATGAGTCCCGTGAATATTTTTTCCCGGAAAACAATTTCATTGTTTTCCTGGAAAAAATAATAAAGTGGAACAACTCCGCTAATAATGCAAGGAGGTTTATGTTTGAGTCTTTTTTCAGGTTCATCCTTTCCCAGAGGCTGGTAATATTGATTGTTGCCTTGGCGCTGGGGGCAGGCGGGCTTTTCGCATGGAAGAATCTTCCTATAGACGCTTTTCCGGACGTGACGAATGTCCAGGTGATGATTCTTTCCGAGGCGCCTGGACTCGCTCCCGTGGATGTGGAGCAGAGAGTCACCTACCCTCTTGAGATTGCGATGCAGGGGCTTCCTGGTGTCACACAGGTCAGATCCATGTCGAAATCGGCGCTTTCACAGATATCGATAGTATTCAATGACGGTACAGACATCTATTTCGCCAGACAGCTTGTTTTTGAGAGAATCGCATCGGTCAGGGATTCTTTGCCGGAAGGCGTTGAAGTTGAACTCGCCCCTACGAGTACCGGCCTCGGGGAAATCTACCAGTACACTCTGGAAAGCGAAAATCACTCCGCCATGGAGCTGCGGACACTCCAGAACTGGACCATAGCACCGCAACTGCGCGTGGTTCCGGGAGTAATTGAGGCGAACAGTTTCGGGGGATTTGTGAAGCAGTACCATGTCCTGGTGGAGCCGGACAGGCTCTTGAAATACGGGATCACGCTCAATGACGTGCTGGAGGCCATAGGAAAAAACAACGACAATGCCGGAGGCAACTTCCTTGTCAAGGGATGGGAGCAGTATTATGTCAGGACCGTCGGCCTGATTGACGGGATGAAGGACATTGAGAACATAGTGCTGAAGTCGGCTGACGGCACACCTGTCTATCTAAAGGATGTGGCTGAAGTTGCGATAGGGCCGGAGACGCGGCAGGGTGCTGTGACCCGCGACGGGAAGGGGGAAACCGTGGCCGGGATGGTAATCATGCTCAAGGGGGCGAACTCGAAAATAGTCGTAGAAAGTGTCAAGAAGCAGATTGCACGGATACAGGAACGTCTTCCGGCGGGCGTGAAAATAAACACATTCTATGATCGCACATCCCTGATAGAAGCCTGTACGCGCACTGTACGGGACGCGATGTTTGAAGGTTCGATATTCGTGATATTGGTGCTGTTCCTGTTCATAGCTGAATTCAGGACGGCCATGATTGTGCTGGTGTCCCTTCCGCTTACCTTCCTCATCAGCTTTATCGTCATGGGCGGAACTGGCATCTCATCAAACCTCATGACCCTGGGAGGACTCGCCTTCTCGGTAGGCATGGTCGTTGACGCATCGATAGTCGTCATTGAGAATGTCCGCCGGCATCTGGCTGACGCCCAAGGCAGGCCCGTCAGGCCAATCATCGTCTCCGCAATTGCGGAAGTGGCAAACCCGGTCATCTTCTCCGTGCTCATAATCGTCATTATCCTGGTTCCTCTTTTCACCCTCCAGGGCATAGAGGGGAAGATGTTCAAGCCGCTTGCGATGACCATGCTGTTCGCCCTTCTGATTTCACTTGTGATCTCCATGACCATAATTCCCGCCCTGGCGGAATGGTTCATACCCAGGGGACCGGAACGGGAATTCGGATTTATCAGGAAGTTCCACCGGGGATATCTTCAATTCCTGGAACTTTCAGTAAAGCACAAATGGGTGACCATCGGAATATCGCTGGCAGTGCTCCTATGCACTGCGGCGCTTGCTACCAGGATAGGCACGGAATTCATGCCCCCGCTGGACGAAGGGGCCATCGCCATAAATGCAGTACGGCTTCCCA
Organism: Victivallales bacterium; assembly: GCA_041662825.1. GTDB lineage: Bacteria > Verrucomicrobiota > Lentisphaeria > Victivallales > GWF2-50-93 > GWF2-50-93. The sequence continues at coordinate 2,611 of JBAZRS010000716.1, forward strand.
CGGCGTCGCTGGAAGGATCAGTCAGCGTCGGAAATGAAATTGAAAAAAGGCTGCTGTCCAAATTCCCGGAGATAAAAACGGCGGTGACAAAGACCGGCAGGGCTGAGATATCCGAAGATCCGATGGGGCCGGAGCAGAGCGACATATTTCTCATACTGCACCCCATGAAGGAATGGCGTACCGGCAGGAACAAGCGGGAACTTG
>JBAZRS010000717.1:0-2799 GCA_041662825.1 Victivallales bacterium
CTTTTTTTTTGTTTCCAGGGAGTTGTAGTTCATTTCTGTAATCCTCAAGGCGGGCTTTTCCCGTGATCAGAAAATAGCCACCCATATGGTGAAATCCAAGTTCCAAGCCCCAAATCCCGGATTATTTGCTGTTTTTCCAAAGAAAATTCACTTTTTTATTTAAATCAGTCTAATATTTTCGCTGATTCGGCGTATTAAATAATAATAATCATTATATTTTTAAAGACGGACGGATGAAATGGCTGGACGCCTTCGATCCTTTGCAATTTTATGCACCTCCCATTGAAAATGCGGATATCAATGCTAAAAATACTATTTGGTGTCTATGGATATTTTACTCTTATACAATATGTTTTGATGCGGTTGGAATATAACGAGAGGTTTTCATAATGTATCAACTTGAAGAACGCATACTTTTTGATGGTGCAGCTGCGGTGGATCTTGCGGTCGCCCAACAGGAGCAGCAGGCTCAGGAAACACAGGCGCAAGCCCAATCCGAGGCGCAAGCCCAGGCTGATGCGACTGCCGCCGGAGAGCAAAACCAAACCCGGAACCCGCACGAAGCAACACCGCTTATTCCCGCTGACACAGCTTCCGCCGTCCCCGCCACGGACACTGTATCGGCCGACCAAAGTACCGCTTCACTTTCCGCACCCATCGACGCATCAAACCCCGGCCAGCCCGCAGACGCGCGCCACGTCAACGTCCTTGTAGTTTCCGACTCCCTTGAAAATGCCGACGAACTCTTCAAAAGCGCCAATTCCGACACCATCGTAGTCCGTTACAATGAGAAAAACACCACAGGCGCTGAACTCCTCCAGGAAATCACCGATGCGCTGCACGGCGAAAAAGCCGACAGCATAGGGTTCGTCACAGACAAGGCCCGTGACGGCGCAATAAGGATCTTCGCCGACAGCGACACCTCTCAAAATACGCTCTCGTCTGAAACTCAGAAGAATTTCTGGAACGGCGTAGAAGGTCTGCTTTCCGAGAACGGCAAGGTCAACCTTTTCGCCTCAGACCTCGCCTCTACAGAAAATGGACGCCATCTCGTTGATTCCCTCTCGCAGATCACGAACCACCAGGTCGCGGCCAGCGCCGACACCACCGGCGACACCGACGCAGGCGGCAACTGGGAACTGGAATATGTCTCCAAAGGCACAGGCTCTGTTGATCTTCTCGAGGAGTATTTCAACCGTGAATCAATCCAGTCTTTCGACCACCGCATTGAAAAACCGACGGAAATAGCATTCATCGACACGTCCGTACAGGATATCGACACCATCCTCAAAGGTATCGGAGACCAGGCCGAAATCGTATATCTGAACAGGGACCACGCTTTTGAGCAGATTACCGCGTATTTGCAGGGACGCACAGACGTGGATGCAATACATCTCGTCTCAGAGGGGACGTCCGCGGAGTTTTACCTCGGAAGTGAAACAATCGATTCTGACTTCATCGACTCGCATCATGACGAACTGGCCGTTTGGGGCAGGGCGATGTCGGCTGACGGGGACATCCACATCTACGGCTGCGATCTTGCAAAAGACCAGCTCGGGAAAGATCTTGTCAATCAGATTTCCGTCATAACCGGAGCCGATGTTGCCGCATCGGTGAACCGCACAGGCATAGCCGGCGATTGGAATCTCGAATTCACCTCCGGCCAAATTGAGACCGCAGGCTTTGTAGTTGGCGATTACAAACACAATCTTATAACTCTCACAGTCCGTAGCGCTAACGATTATCTGGTGACAAATCCTGACGGGGTAAGCGGCAGCAGTCCGAATCTGACCTTTCGCGAAGCTCTCCTGATCGCGTTGGATGGCGACACCATTGCGTTTGCCGGGGCATATTCCATAAGTCTTGTGGACACTTTGGTAATTGAAACAAATATCACGATTAACGGCCCTGTAACAATTGACGCCCATGGCGCCTTCCGCGCATTGTATGTCGACGCCCCAACGATTGACGGCGCCAGCGTCTCCGTCAGCAACATCACAGTTACAAACGGACATTCTCCCGTCTCTCCGACTGAACCGTCAGCCGGTTCCGGCGGCGGAATTCTTATTTCAAGCAGCAGCGTCGTGGAAATGGCCAATGTCCGGGTCACCGGAAGTTCCGCCATTTACGGCGGCGGCATATACAATGAAGGTGTCCTGCATTTAAGCTCAGATCTCGACATCTCATTGAACACAGCCGTCAATTCTGGCGGCGGCATATACAATGAAGGTACATTGACGTTCACCGATGCAACCGATGTTTCCGGCATCAGTGACAATATTGCGACAACCGGACATGGCGGCGGCATTTACAACAGCCGTTCCTTGAGCATCAGTGCCGGTGGGCTTCTGGGGTTTTCGTTTAATGTGCTTGCGAACTCCGCAGGCGGCTGCGGCGGCGGTATTTACAGCAATACCGGGGACATTTCATTGACAAGCCTGAATATGGACGGCAACAGTGCCGTTCAGGATGGCGGAGCCATTTACGTATTCGCGAATTTCCAGCAGACCCCGGTCATTTTTGCAGACATTGTCGCCAGTAACAACACTGCCGGTCAGGATGGCGGCGCCCTGTATTTTACAAATGGCAATTCCGCTACGGTCGGAACAAATGTCCTCTCTCTTGCATTGTGCGATTTCAGCCTGAATAACGCAGGTCGGAACGGTGGGGCGGTCAATATTGAAAATTGTGTCGGAGATATCGCGTTTACTGTCGGGAACATACTGAGCAATACATCTGCTCAGGATGGTGGCGGAGTTTACATCGCAAACTTAAAAGGTGCCGTTTCATTCTACAATA
>JBAZRS010000718.1:0-2793 GCA_041662825.1 Victivallales bacterium
GCCGTATTTCTTTACCGCCCCGATCTCATGCTTCTTTTTGAAGTCGGCCCCCTGGTACCAGAAACCGCCGGACACGATGTCGGGAATCCCATCATTGTCAACGTCGATCACTGCGGCTGACTCAAAAGTCTCGTCCGAAACCCACACTTTTTTCCATTTGACCGGCATAATGTTAACTCCTTATGTTTAAAGCTATTAAAAACTTGACAGGATAACAGGATAGTCAAGGAACTCTGGCATCGAACCGCCGTCCTTGCGGTTGCGCATGGTGATGCCGCGCCAGTCCATGCTGACGACAGTCTCCCCCTCGTCGGCGAGTATTTTATTTTCATAATGCGGGAAGGGTCCGCTTTCCATACGTGGAGCGAAGAAGCTTGAGTCATAGCCAAAGAAGGTGGAGGGATCGAGTAACGGATTACCACTCTCCTGCCGCCACTTATCCATTGTCTCACCCCAGGGATGCCATCCGAGTCCCGCCCCGAAAGGGACACGGTCAATATCCCCTCCTGTAAGGCATCGGACAATCCTCTCGCCGCATTTCATCTTTGAGCCTTAAATTAGGCGGCTGGAAGCCGCAACTTTTAATACCCAAATAAATTCCAAGCTCCAAACTCCAAGTACCAAACAATATTCAAAATAGAAAATTCCAAATTTCAAACAGATGAATAACACAAATAAAAGAACAGCCCTTACGGGCTTGACTACTAACAAATGCTAAATCTTTCTTAATTCGTTTGTAGTTAATGCCGTAAGGCATGTTCTTGAATTGTTTTTTCGTTTGGAATTTCTCTTCATTTTAAATCTGGAGCTTGTTTGGATTTTGGAAATTGGAATTTGAATCGCCGTTGGATATCGTATTTCCATAAACTTTGAAATTCCTTAACATCAATTTATTTCACTTCGTCATTCGTAATTCCCTGTTCGGAATTCGATATTCATTTGCCTTTCATCTCCGCAAGTTTTCCGAACCTGTGGACGATAGCCAGGGCAGGATCGAGCGGGACATCCACCGGTTTCACGTTCTTAGGAATTTTAACTGCGGGTTTCGGCACAATCTTTTTCCCCTTGAACTGGGGCAGCCATTTCCGCTGGGCCTCGAGCATCTCAGAGGTCATGTCCCTGGCTTCCGCGAGAGTGCAGACAGCGCTTGTCAGCGGATCCATCGCGACGGCATGCATGATGTTCTCGGGATTGCCGGTCAGTGAAGCTTCTACCGTAAGCTCCTGGACAAGCACGTTGCTCATGTTGAGAGCCGCGCACTGGACAGGGAGATTTCCTATTTTTACCGGGTGGAATCCCTGTTTGTCCACAAAGACCGGAACTTCAACGCAGCATCCTTCCGGAAGATTTGTTATATAGCCGTCATTTCGTATGTTGCCGTTCAATTTGAACGGGACACCTGTCGTTTTAGCCTCTAGGATATAGCTGCAGTATTCGACGCTGCGCTTCCCGAGTTTCGTATCTTCAAATTCAAGGTAGTCTATCTTGCCGAACTTATCCGCGAGATACGCGCAATATTTGTAGTATGCCCCACTTTCTCCGCCGAACGCAGGCTGGTCGCAATACAGGTCAAGCGCCTTTTTGTTCTTCCTGAACCAGGGGATGTACTCCGAAAGATGACCGGTGCTTTCCGTCATGAAATATCCGAAATGGCGCGCGACTTCGCACCGCACCTTCTCGTTCACATAATACTCCGGCTTCTCGATATTTTTCATTATGACAGGATTAATGTCTTTTCCTGTCCTGCCGTCCTTGAGCTGGAGGAACCATGCCATGTGGTTTATGCCAGCGCAGAGATAATCAATGTTCTCCTTCGGGACGTCCGCATATCGGCTGAGAAGGTCAAGTGTCGTCTGCACGCCATGGCAGAGTCCAATGCACTGGATGTCGGATGCGGCTTTCCCGAGGGCGAAACAGTTTGCGGCCATCGGGTTGCTATAGTTAAGGAGAAGCGCGTCCGGACAGAGTTTCCGCATGTCATCCACAATTTCCGCAAGTACCGGAATTGTGCGGAGCCCGCGGAAAATCCCGCCTGCGCCGAGGGAGTCCCCTATGCACTGGTCGACACCGTACTTCAGCGGCACTTCGTAGTCGATCTTGAAAGCGTCAAGTCCTCCTACCTGGATCATGACAATCACGAAGTCGGCTCCTTCGAGCGCCTTTTTCCTGTCGAGTGTGGAATATATTCTTGTCGGAAGTTTATTCTCCTTCACGACCTTCTTCAGGAACTTCTCCATCCTGTCAATCTTGGGTTTCGTCCTGCTCATCAGCCAGATCTCGCTGTCCTTCAGGGCCGGAGTGGCCATGATGTCCATTGAAAGAGTTTTGCAGAAAATCTGACTTCCCGCACCGATCATTGCAATCTTAGGCATAAAAATCTCCTTTGGATATTTTTAAATAATTAATCTATATCAGATGTCGAATTAAGACACGCTAAAGCCGTGAACTCCAACTTAATTTTCTTCCTGCCGTCTATCATATTTTCTATGTCCTTATTCGAAGTTCGATGTTAAACGTTCGAAGTTCAATCTCCTAGGTCTCCATTCTCCGTTTCACCGATTCTCCGATTCTGCTCTTGGGCTGGAATGCCCGAATTACTTTCCCGTCAGCAGTTTCAGATACTGCCGTGCGACCTTAAGGTCTTCAAGAGCCTCTGCCACTTCGCAGAGGGGCTTGGCATCACCTCTGACGGCAGATATGAAGTTTTCCGCCTGCTGTCTCATAGCATGGACCCATGGCATCTGTGGAATTATTGTTTCCGGAGTTTTCCCGTTGCCCGGATCCTTGAAGATC
>JBAZRS010000719.1:0-2792 GCA_041662825.1 Victivallales bacterium
GGGGAAAGCTTCAGGGAGAGCCTGCCTTTTCTCAACGTCGCCCCACTTGACTCGCACGGCTTGACTTCTTCGGCAGATTCAGTATTGACCGCTTTCAGGTTTGAATGCCGCAAAACCGACCAGCCGAGAATTTTTGTCGCCTCGATGTTTTGGAGCTCAACCGTCAGATCAAGTTCCTTGTCAAGGCTGCGATTGACGGCGAACAGCGTCGTAACCCCTGATTTCGGGTCGATGACGGCGGAACTTGTTAGAAACGGTACGCCTTCAAGCTTTTCAGCCTTGCCATTTGCCGCAGATCCGAAGACAGTCTCATATGTTGGACTCTCAACCGACTGACGCAGAACAGTGCCACGTCCGTTTGCGGAGCTTAGGCTGAATGGATGGAAGATAGTCTGCCTCCATGCGCCACCGCCCTTACGGGTCATGATAGGAGCAATCACATTGACAGTCTGCGCCAGACAGGCGATCTTCACCCTGTCGGCATTGTTCATAAGCGTGATAAGCAACGAGCCGACCAGCAGTGCATCCTCCATGGTGTATACATCCTCCAGGATCGGCCGCGCGAACGACCAGTCCGGGGACTTGCCACTGGAACCGTGAGAGTGGAACCATACATTCCATTCATCGAAAGACAGCATAATCTTTTTCTTCTTTTTGAGTTTCGCCCGTGCGAAATCGCAGGCCGCCACAGTGTTCTTGATAAAACGGTCCATCTCGTCGGACATCGCCAGGAAGCCGGGCGTCTGATCGTCCTGGTTACCGTAATAACGGTGTATTGACATGTAATCCACCAGGTCATATGTGTGCTCGAGAACTGTCGCCTCCCATTGTCCGAACTCGGGCATGCCTGGACCGCTTGAGCCGCAGGCCACAAGCTCGATTGAAGGATCGGTCCATCTCATCATTTTGGCGGATTCCGCAGCCACCCTGCCGTATTCGACTGCTGTTTTGTGTCCGGTCTGCCAAGGTCCGTCCATCTCGTTTCCCAGACACCACAATTTGACGTCGTGGGGCTTCTGCCAGCCATGAGAACGCCTGAGATCGCTCCAGCGGGTGCCGCCGGGATGGTTGCAGTACTCGACTAGAGCCTGGGCTTCAGCCGGGCCTCTGGTTCCAAGATTCACCGCCATAATCGGGGCTGTGCGCGCCTTTTTGCACCAGTTCATGAATTCATTGGTCCCGAAACTGTTCGGTTCAAGGGCTTTCCACGCAAGATCGAGCCTGACTGGCCGCGAATCTCGCGGGCCGACACCGTCCTCCCAATTGTAACCGGAGACAAAATTGCCTCCTGGATAACGCGTGAGCGGCATGTCAAGCTCCCTGACAAGATTGATTACGTCGGAGCGGAATCCCTCATCGTCGGCATCCGGATGCCCCGGCTCGTATATCCCTTCATAAACTGCACGTCCGAGATGTTCGATGAATCCGCTGTAGAGCCTCGGATCGACATCCCCGATTTTAAAGTCGTTGTTCAAGACGATTCTGCATTTCATGCCAAATTCCTCCTTTGCCTTATTCCCGACAACATTACGGATGTTTCAATTATTCCTTATTTGTAGCGTACCATATGTCTGATTTTTTGCAATACATGAACAGATTCTCCAAAGGCAGGCATAAAGGTGGAATGCGTAAGTCTTTATTTTATTAGGTAGGGACGCCTCGCCGAGGCGTCCGCCTAGAAAACGGACAGTTCGGCGTACTGTCCCTACCTAAGAATAATTGTCCTTACAGTAAGACTGACGCATTACATAAAGGTTCCCTATAGGGGTTTCCCCCCATGCCCTGGTAGGGTTTTTACCCATAACGCAGTGTTTTTACAAACCTATATTGAAAGCGTATTTTAAACAGAAACCAATAAAGGGAGGAAGGAGAAATGAAAAAAATGCTTTTAATGGGAGGAGCCGTTTTGGCTCTGTCAGTGCTAGCCGGATGCTACTGTCCGTTCTGTGAAACCAAGGAAAAGAAGGAATGCAAAGAATGCTCTGCCGTAAAAGGGGAGTGCAAACCCTGCGCCGCCATGAAGAAGGAATGTAAAACGGTCACTACAGAAGAGCTCAAAAAAATTATTGACAACAAGAGCTCCCTGATATTTGACGCCAGAAGCGGAAAATATGATACCGGCGAGAGGATTCCGGGAGCAAAATCCCTCAACGCGGATAGCTCAGCCGCCGATATCGCAAAAGCCATTCCAGATAAAAATGCGTCAATCGTGACTTACTGTGTCGATCCCCAGTGCCCGGCAAGCGCCAACCTGGCGAAACACCTTAAGAAACTCGGATATACGAATATTTCGGAATATCCAGAAGGTATCGAAGGTTGGAAAAAAGCCGGCAACAAGGTTGATAAAGCCAATTAGTTCAATCGTTTGAAAATTTTCGGGTGTCAGGATTCAGAGAGGAACAATACTGCGTCATCTTTGTCCTGACACCTGAAACTTTTCAGGAACTTCCGTCAACAGATTTTCACTCCAGGATTTGAACAGGACTGATCCGGCTTCAAACGAAAAAGACGGGGTTAAGAAATCATCCTGCGGGATGAATCATGGAAGTATTTATCAAAACAATGCGGAACTTTCGCCTCAAAGGTCAGTCTTTTGCCGCTGTACGGATGGTTGAAAGTCAGAGACTGTGAATGAAGAGCCAGACGGCCGTCAGTCTTTCTGATGTTGCTGTATTTGTCATCATTGACGATCGGATGCCCCTTCTCAAACAGGTGAACCCGGATCTGGTTTTTCTTTCCCGTCAGCAGGTCTACCTCAAGCAAACTGTATTTATTTGATTCCTTTATGACCT
>JBAZRS010000720.1:0-2785 GCA_041662825.1 Victivallales bacterium
CGTCAGGCGACTGCCGCCAGAAATCCTTGTCATGGTTGTCAAGATGGTTCATCGGAATCCTGATGTTCCGCCCGTCATTCCTTGTGAACATGAAATGAGTCCAGTTCTTCTCCCATCCCCCCTTGCGGAACCATTCCTGCGGGAAAAGAATGTCGGGGCGGTCGACTGGAACCGGCCCGTCCTTCGGAGAGAAGGCGCGATGCGGCATCGGATCTGTTATTTCAAAATGCCAGACTCCCGTGTCCGCATATTCCGGATCTGCATCGCTGCGTCCGAAAAAGCGGCAGCAGTTTGAAACGGGCTTCCGCACTTCCGTCCTGTGTGAGAACTCCCAGACAAAAGACTTTGAAAGCCCGTCATAGGTGAGGTCGGCGACGGTTTCTTGGTGAAGCGCACCTTTAAAGGCGTTCGCCTTCAGGATTATCTTAACACTGTCGCCGTCACATGTCATTTCAGGAGACTTGTCGACCCGTCCGAAACATGTCGGGACAAGCTGATGGAAGGATATAAGCTCCTCTTTTCCCGGGCGCAGTACGATGTCACGCAATATGTGCCATCCGAGGTCAGCCGTGAAACGTGCTATCCGTTTTCTGTCGCAAAGTATTTCGACGCCGTCAGAAACCTTGTGAAGACTGAATTTCATGTTCATTTTCCTGAAGATAAAATTAGGCGGCCTGTGGCCGCAACCTTTTTTCTTGATGCGAAGCATCCATGGAGTGCGGGAACTTGTTACCGCCTTGTTCGCGAAATTTATTTCGCGAGATTACCTTCCACCGGGACGGAATAAATTCCGTCGTTAAAGGCGGCAATAAATTGCCGCACTCCATGTGCGAATCTCGCAATTCGCAGAAGATAAAGTTCAAAAGAAAATGTTGGATGTTCAAAACTTTGAAATTCCTTAACGTTGAATTAGGCGGCTGAAAGCCGCAACTTTAATTACAGCCGGGACGGCTGTACCACATTCTTTAGAACTTCTTCAGAAAGTGGAACAGGCGTCTCGCCTGTGGTTCTTTTGAAATTTCTTGACGTAAAATTTTGCATTTATGGGAAAGGTAAAATACATATGCAAAGTGATAATTCAATGTTTTCAGAGCAGTCCCCTGCAGAGGAGGGACGCGATGACAGTGACGTCTTCGGTGTTGAACACTTTTCTGATTGATGAGTCGTAGAGGATATCAGCGGAAGGTGGCATTTCATCGTCGCCGGCGTAATAGGAGAGAGTCACGTAAATCTTTCCGATCGCATGGATTTCAGCCCCGATATCGGCCGGCCCGGCTTTTTTCCATTCAAAGCGGTCAAGATTTTTTTTCAGAAGTTCGGCATCATTCTTTATCCTGGAGAGCAGGATGTTTACGGATCTGGACTTATAAGGTTCAAGGTAAAACTGTCCTCCCGGCAATTCCCTGAAAGTAATAATTTTTCCAGTCTTGGAAAAATTATCGCAGATCAGGTAATGGAGGATTATGATCTTCAAGTCGGGCTTCACCGCCTGCCCGGTCTTCCTGTTTCTGACCTCGAACCCCTTCAGATCGACCGTAAAATCAGAGCCGAACGCCCTGATCAGAATTGTGTCATTGTCAGGAAAACTGAATCCGAGATTTTCCGCCCGCGCGGACAAGTCCGCAGTTGCGAGTTTCGCAACCGCAATCCTCATCGCCTCATTCTGTCCTTCGGTCTTCGACATTGTTTCAACCTCATTCCGGATATTTGTCCGAGGCGGAAGGCACGGAGAGTTTCAAGCCGGCCCATTCCGCTGAAAAACCGTCCTTCTTATTTCGCTTAATACCTATATTACCTTTTAACGGTTTCTGTTGTTCCTTTATCAGCTCAAGTCCGGAAACGAGTTCAATAGTCCCTATTGTTTCAAAATTGAACCCTTTCACAGCACCATGATGGCAGACTGCATCAACGAAGGCGCGCCCCTTCTCCTTTCCCATCTCCCACTTAATCTTGTTAGGGCCGAACTTGCCCGGAGCCGCATGGATTACGGCACGGTATTCCCCCGCATAAAGTTCAAACTTGTCCTTTGCGGTTTGACGGACATTCACATCTTCCCCCGTAAGCTCATATCTCAGACGGAAATCTTCAGCGCGGAAAATATCGTCAGCAGGATGGTCAAAATGCGGATGGAAATCACCGCGGTTGGTGACTGCGCTTACCGCCGACAGAATGCGCGAACCCTTCTGCGAATTTCGCACAAATCCCGATGCGAAATCCTTTCCATCGTGCAGGAAACGCATCCGCAGGCAGACCGCCGGATCCGATTCCGTCTTCCAGTGGCCGAACACCACACGGCGCTGGGTCCACGTGTCCTCATGGTTCACAGAGCTTAAGGCGGCAACTTCGTCCATCCATGTGGTTCCGATACGGTCTCCATAGGAATTGCGGGTGCTTTTCCCGCTGGCGTTGGTTGTTTCCGTGTCTTCACGCCTTATGAAGCGGGTAGTGAACTCCAGCGGATTTGCCGGAAGTTCAAGGAACCTTTTGCGCAATGCTTTCGGGCACGGCAGTCCCGGAACCAATGAAGGCATTTCAAGGGCTGATTTGGCGAGGGAGGGATGCGCCTTGATCTCCACTCCAGTCTGTTCGGAAATATACCCGGCAAGGTGCGGACTTATGAAGTCGCTGTATGCCCTGGAATGCGGGCCCTCCCACTGCCGGGTCGCAGGGTGGAAATGCTCAGCGACTACATCCCACGCAAAGCGCCGGATCTCCTCCGCGTATTTCCGTGTAAGCTTGTCTTCGACGAGATCAAGGATCCGTTCGGACTCCTCCAGAGATCGGA
>JBAZRS010000721.1:0-2777 GCA_041662825.1 Victivallales bacterium
GTTTCTTTACGAAGGCAGGCCATCCATTCATCCAATCATCCACGGGAGAGTACAAATGAATATCTCCAATAACAGTACGAGTTTTGATGTTGCCGATATTGCCGGGGTGTCACGTTCGACTGTTTCACGTGCCTTGAACAACCATCCCGGGATAAGTCCGGAGACAGTCCTGAAGGTCCGGGAGGCGGCAAAGAAGATCGGATATGAGCTTGGACGCGCCAGCGCACGAAAAGGACACAGGCCAAAAACCCGCCGCACATCCTACCGGAAAATGCAGATTGCGCTGATCTCCCAAGTCAAGCCTTCACTGCTAGACACACCGGTTTATTCGAAAGTGATGCGGGGAATTGCGGGTGAACTCGGAAAGCTCAATTACAATTTCATAATCCGCAACCTTCCCGATGAAAATCCTGAAGATGCAATTCCCCATAAAATTGACGGTGCGATTCTTTTCTTTCTGCCGGCGCTCCAGTCTCAGAAGCAATTGTTAAGGGAACTGCGAAGTTTACCCTGCGTCACCATTATGGGCGAAGCCAAAGAGAACGAGTTTTTCGATCATGTCACCTACAACAACAGGAATGTCGGCAGACTTGCCGCGGAGTACCTGCTTTCTAAGGGGCACAGGAAACTCCTTTACATGGGGATAGAAAATGATGCTGCACCAGCTTTTAGCGGTCGGCGCCACAGTTTCATCTCAGCAGTAAAGAAAGCCAATGCGAAGGCTTTTGAAGTTTTGGCCGACGATCTTATCGACGATTCCGGAAAAATACAGCTGCCCAATGTCAAAGCCATAGGCGCTGCAATCGATAAAATTAAGCGGCTGCCGGAATTACCTAGCGCCATTTTCGCCTGTGCGGACATAATTGCAGTCGGACTCTATCACACGCTGAAGCATCATGACATCATCCCCGGTAAGGATGTCGAGATTGTCGGCGTAAACAACGATTCGATTTTACTCAACCACTTAAGCCCGCGTCCGGCATCTGTGGACATTCATTCTGAAGATATAGGACGCAAGGCCGTGGAACGGCTGCTCTGGCGACTGGACAACCCGAAGGAGCCGCTGGGGAATATCCTGTTGGAGCCGGAGATGGCTTTTTCTTGAGGAATCAAAATTTTTCCGGGGCAGAAAAATTTACCAGGATGATGGAATTTGGAAAAGTCACTGGTCGTTAGTCGCTAGTCGTCGGCAAATGGCAATAACGAATCGGAGAATCGGCGAACCGGTGAATCGGAGTTGAAGATAGTTGGAGTTCAAGCTTCAGCTTGGGGTTTAGAAGATTCGGAAGCTTTGTTGGAGTTCACAGCTTTAGCGTGTCTTGAATTTTCTTTAAAACTATGGCATTTGGAATCTGGAAAAAACAACTTTAAATAGGGAGGACATTGTGAGCTACACGAATTCAAGAAATCAGGCATGTAAAATATTTCCGCACCGGAAATATTTTACTCTCATTGAGCTCCTCGTGGTGATCGCGATCATCGCAATTCTCGCGGCCTTGTTATTGCCTGCACTTGGTACGGCAAAGGGTGCGGCCAAAAAGATCGCATGTGTCAACAACCTTAAGCAGATCGGCGCCGCCACCGGCGGATATATCAACGATTACAATGACTTTTACCCTCCCTGGAAGGGGGGGGCGGCTGGGCTTCCGGGTTATAATCATCTTCTGGCGATATATCTCGGGGGAGAACCGTTGGACAGCGATATGACAGCAGTTCAATTCCGGTCTAATGTTCCAAGCGAAATGGGCTCTGCCAACCGATTAAAAGCCATAATCTGGCAATGCCCGACAGATATATTTCACAATCCAGGAACTAGGTTTGCGGCGACCTGCTATTCCATGATGGGGTATCAGAATGACACTGATAACAGCGCCAGGACGGATGACAAGGATCATTTTATCAGGGGCCAGGGGTGGAACGCTGATCCTACATTGATGTTTCCCTATATTCCCAGACGGATAACTGAAATCCGCAAGATCTGCATTTACATGTCTGAAGGAACAACCTGGGCAAGTTGTCAGTTCAATCCGACAGCTGTCCGCTTTCAGGAACAGCAAAATTTCTGGAATAATTGTGTGGCCGGCGGCGCAAATTTCAGTTTCGACAATTATCATGGCAAGGGCAGTTGGAACTACCTCTTCTCAGATTTCCACGTCGATACAATGAAATGGCAGGAAAGCGGAACCGGCAATCAAACGGGATTATGGGTGATCAAGTAGGCAATGGCAAAATTTTTCCGGGGCGGAAAATTTACTAAGATCGTAAATGAACCGACATCAACTTCCTATACGATTTAAAAGATGAAGGATTTAAAACTCATGAGGAAAACCATTGCGATTTTCTGTCTGGCGGGATCATTTGTTGCCACGGCTGCAGAACAAACTACGACACCTGCAAAGCCGGCGGAAAAGGCGGCAGCGCCAAAACAGGAGCGTCAGAGCTGGGCCGAAATGAACGCGATTGACCTTACCCGTCCTCCCGTGGCCCTGGCCCCCCCTTCGGATGCGGCACAACGACGCGAAGCATTTTCACACCGCAATGATCCTGAAAAAATAGAGGCGCTGGCAAAAGAGCTGTTTTCACTCTGGGATATGGGCGAAAGAAAAGCCAGCCGCGAAGAAATCACCCGTCGCCTTGAACCGAAGAAGGCCGAAGCGCTCAAACTCTTCCAAGACAAAAAATACCAGGAAGCATTGGACTCCTTCCGCGCCTACTTCTTCGCCAAAATGCGCCTGATATTCCGCGATGACAAAGGTTTGACCTCCACCGGAATATCA
>JBAZRS010000722.1:0-2758 GCA_041662825.1 Victivallales bacterium
GCGGCCTTGCCGTCGACAACCCACTCGTCCATGCCCCAGAAATGGCAGTTCCTGAGATTGAGATTCATCGCATTGACCATCTGGGCCACCATCGGAAGCTGTTCTGTCGGCCCGATCGGGCCGCAGATGCCGGCCGGGGAATCCTCCGTCGCCTGGGTCCAGGCGCTTATATACTCGAGAGCTTCCGCGCAGTAGAACTCCTGCACAGTGTCATAAATGTTGATCTTGAATCCGGGACGTTCGAAGCTTTTGAGACTGTCAATGGTGATTTTCGCCGCCTCATTCAATATCTTCACATCAAGAGTGGTGTAATCCCACCATTCCGGCGCGACCTTGCTGATTGCCCTCATATTAAAATCTCCTCCCTTATTTTGTTCTCTTGAGGCAATTTCAAAATTGCCTCAGTCGAGCTGATTTCTTAAGTTGGTGTTCACGGCTTTAGCGTGTCTAACTTGATAAATACGAAGACACACTAAAGTTGTGAACACCAACAAGAGATATTCCCGCGACAACAGTTTTCTTGCATTTTGAAATCAGCTCCTCTTATTTAAAAGTCCAATCCCGACTTCAATCATGCGTTCGGCCGTATCCTCGCGCGGCGCGCCACCGACTATCGGAAGTATTTCATAGCCTCCGCGTCCGAAACATTCTTTCAGGGGGACGTATCCGCATCTGCCCATGGCGTTCGAGATGATGAAATTTGAACGGCATGGCGCCTTCTTCTTTATGGACAGCCCGACTTCGGTGAACGGTTCACCTGGCAGGGAGAGGAATGAAATTTCGTCTCCTATCCTGATGGCGACGATCTTGAATTCCCGACTGAGTCCCGAACAGTTTTTCCTATATGCCACAAGCTGTTCGGCAAAGAATTTAGCCACCGGCCCGTCTCCAGTAGCAAGGCCTTCGCTGGTCATGTCCTTGTCCGAACTGGCATTGCCAATTCGCTCCAGAGTCTCCTCCGCCTTCGCAAGCTGTTCGTCGCTGATTGTCTGGAAAGGGATTTTCATGTCCTCGGACGCAACTTCAAGAGATGCAGATTCCAGAGGAGCGAGTTTGTGCATGGACATCAGGATTATCCCTGCGTAGCCTTTCCCAATGTGGCACGCCTCCTCGTAACTGGTCTGCGGGCTCTTGCTTGAAACATCAAAATGATTTATGTTGCCCGAACATCCTATCAAGGTCAATACAGGGAGTTCATATCCGACTTCCCGCTGGATTACCCGTTCCATTATGCCGGGCCAGTCGGCAGATACCAGGTCTCCTCCGACCGTGTCGGTGTGGTTGACGATGTTGACCGCCAGCGCCGATATCCGGTCGTCCTGCCGTATGGCGAAAACAGATATCTCGTTGTCAACCAGACCCTCCGGCTTGACAATATCTGGATTGCATTTGCCGGGATTTGTCAGGACACGCCCGTTCTTCATGTAGTAGCGGCGGTTGAAGGCGAATGGATTCTCATGTGCGCAGGTGCCCAGCAGTTCCGCAGGGGAGAGGTTCTGATACGCCCTTGAGACCGCAAGTCCGGTTTTCTCAATGAGCATCTGCAGATAACTTTCATCCGCCCCAGTCCCGAAAAAAGTTCCTATCTGCGGCCCGGTGTGGGTGTGAGTCGCACTGAAAATGAGGTTGTCTCCAAAGCTGACGCCGCGCCTGAGCAGTTCATCCTTCATCCGGGCTACGAGTTCCGTACTCAGGTAGCAGAGGTCAAAGGACAGAATTCCGGCGATAACACCGTCCTGTTCCAGCAGGAGGACTTTGACGAAGATCTCGTCAAGTATTCCCCTGTTAGGACGCGGATTGAAATAACCGGAAAGCGATACGCCGCGCTGAGGCGTTATGATTTCCCTGCTTGATCCCGACTTCATCATGGTCATTTAACCTCAATTGTTTTGCCGTTGGAACGGGCGGACTCGTGAGAGGCAAGGCACAATTCAATATTATGCAGCGCGTCTCCGGCATTCAGAAGATCACCGGATATAATAGACTTCGCATGTTTTTCTACAAGTTCCTGATATATGTTTCTAATCGTCGTCGGATTGATCTGCTCCTGGGAACTGAACCTGTCAAACTCCAGCCGGATCTTCAGCGGTTCTCCTTCGTGTCCGGACAACTGGAAGAGCGTGCCATAGCCGCGCAACACCGCTTCCGAGCCGTAAATCTCATATCCGAGATTGGAAAGAGTTCCTCCAAGTCCGCCGCGGAGTTCGCTGAACGCCACCTTGACTGATCCGGTGAGCCCGTCCTCCATCTCATATTTGATGTAGGCTCCGTCCTCGACATTGATCTTCATGGTCTTTGGCAGATATACGCAGGATATCCTGCGGATCTTGCGCCTGAAGATGAATTCCGCCATGTAAAAACAGTGGCTTGCGACATCCCCTATCGGGCCTCCCATCTCCGCCCGGCTTGAACAGCGCCAGGTCGCCGCCTCGGCCGGTTCGTATCCGTAGGCGAACTCCATGTGGAAACATGCGTCGTTGACCGCGCCAAGACTGCCAGCCAAAACAAGTTCCTGCGCCTTCATGTTCCAGGCGTTGTGCACCATCATGTGGTCCACAGTCAGGCTCAGTTTATTTGCCGCCGCAATCCTGATCAGCAGTTCCGCATCCCCGACAGTTGTTGCAATCGGCTTCTCGACTATCACGTGTTTTCCGGCGTCCATGGCGGCAAGCGCCAGAGGAGCATGCGAAAGATTATTGCTGGCGATGAAGACCGCGTCAATATTCCTGTCTGCAAAAATCTCCTCCGCTGACGCACA
>JBAZRS010000723.1:0-2749 GCA_041662825.1 Victivallales bacterium
TTTTTCCGTTTCCGAAGAGCGACAATGCGTTTTTCCGCTGTTGAACAATAATCGATTCGGGATCCGTGTTTCGCAATGAAGCCGCCTTTCCGTATATTTCACGTATGCTCATATTGCTTTCGTCTGTTTCCAGGAAATAGCGGTCTTCAGGGACTGACGCCAGAATTTCCCCGAGCCGCACGTCGTTCATCAGAGCCTCTCCGAATGACAGGTGGAAACCGTGCTTAATCAGCTGTGAAGCTGTTTCCGGATTTCCTCTGAATCCGTGAACTATCCAGGGCGGGCTGTTCCGGCATGATTTCTTCTCAAAGACAAGTTCCGGATAGGCCCGTACGCAGTGGATGATCAGCGGCTTCCCGAGCATTGCGGCGAGTTCGACCTGCGGCCGGAAAGCCAGCAATTGAAGATCAAATGGAACACCGCATGCCCTGTCAAGGCCGCACTCGCCCACGGCTACAACAGCCGGGCAAATACATTTTCTATTCAGCAAGGCAAGCGCATCATTCAAACTGATCCCGTCCACGTGCCATGGATGAATTCCGATGGAACAGAGTGCGTTTTCCGGAATTTCCTGTTCCGGGAAAAGGCTTGTTATTGCAGTTTCATCCAAATCATTTGCAGGAGAATGCCTGTGTATGTTGAAATATTTCATTGCCTTGATTTCACTTCTATGATAATTTTCTTTTTCAACTTTTTTCATTCATGAAAAAAGTAATATGACATAAAACGATGATATATTACAGACAGGAAATTGAAAAAGAAAATTAAAAAAGAGAGAAAATACAGGATGACTGAACTTAAGATATCGTTTCCGAAATTCAACGTCGAAGTGTTCGCACTGTCCGGGACTTCCGTGTTCGAATGCATATCGCGTGCGGGGCTGAGGATCAAGAACCCGTGCGCGGGGCAGGGCACCTGCGGGAAATGCAGGGTCAGGATTATTTCCGGAAACGTCATCCCCTCGGCCCAGTGCAGGAACGCATTCACTGAAAAGGAAATCGCCGAAGGCTGGCGTCTCGCCTGCAGGACCCATGTCACGGAGGCGCTGACCGTTGAAATTCCAGACGACTCGATCCCGGAGGAGGGAATCATAATACTTACCGCCGACGACACGGAAAAATCATATGTGATGAACCCCCTGATAAAGAAGAAATATATAAATCTTGTTCAGCCGACGCTTGAGAATCCCGTGGCGGACCTGGAAAACCTCCTTCATTCAATACCGTCCGTGCATTTCGACCTGAACCATCTCAGGCAGCTTCCGGAATTCATAAGGAAAAACAATTATGCGGGGACGGCGGTTTATTCCGACAAGAACCTGATCGCCCTGGAAAGCGGGAATACGGAAAATGTGAATTTCGCAGTCGCGATAGATGTCGGCACTACAACGGTTGTCGCAGCCTTGCTGGATGTCAATACCGGAAAGCAGATCGCCTGCGCCGGCATGCTGAATCCGCAGGTGAAGTTCGGAGACGATGTTTTGAGCAGGATCAACGCGCAGAACCAGTCAGACAAAAACCTCAAGGCGCTGCAGAAGGAGATTATAGCCGCATGCAACAAGCTGATCAACGAGCTGTGCCGCACATACAATGTCAAGAATGAAAACATCTATTCGGTCAGTATAGCCGGAAACACCGTAATGGAAAACCTGCTGCTCGGGACGCCTGTGAAGGCCCTGGGCGAAATACCGTTCATTTCACCGTTCTGCAAATCCCTGCGTTTCAGCGCGACAGAACTCGGGTTCGCCGTAAACAGCGGCGCCGAAATTTACATTTTTCCGATCATCGGCGGATTCGTGGGCGGGGACATAGTCTCCGGACTTGTTGCAAGCCGTCTTGACGAGAGGACCAGTCCGACGGTTTTCGTCGATGTCGGGACAAACGGGGAAATAGTCCTTCTCTACAAGGGTGAGCTTTTCGCGGCGTCTGCGGCTGCCGGCCCCGCATTTGAGGGGGCGAGGATCGAGTCGGGCATGCGTGCCGCTTCCGGCGCAATAGAGAAAGTCATCATACAGGACGGCGAAGTCCTGATAAACGTCATCAAGAATGTCGAGGCCAAGGGGCTCTGCGGAAGCGCATTGATCGATGCCGCCGCCGAACTGCTACGTTGTGGAATCATCGATGAGACCGGAAGAATACTCGCGCCGGAGGAATGCCCGGCGGGAACACCGCAGGGACTCCTGAGACGGATTGTGAAGTCCAAGAACGGGGATACGTTTGATTTCCTTCTGACACCTGTGGAAGCGAAGAAGAAAATATTCCTGACCCAGAAGGACATAAGGGAGCTCCAGCTCGCAAGCGGTGCGATACGCACCGCCATCAACATACTCCTGAAAAAGGTCGGACTGGCCCCGGAAGATATCGATTCCGTCCTCATCGCCGGAGGTTTCGGATATTTCATAAGAAGGGCGCATGCGAAGCGGATTGGGCTGATACCCAACCTGCCGGACGCGAAGATAAGGTTCATAGGCAACTCCTCAATCGAAGGGGCAAAAGCCGTGCTTTTCTCACATGAGCGCATGAGATACTCCGATGGAATAGCGGCGAGAGTGAAATATGTCGAAGTTTCCCTGGATCCTGAGTTCCAGATGGAATTCGCAACCGCCATGATGTTCCCGTCCCAGGAGCAGTTCTGATAACAGATGAATCAGAATATCCAATGTCCAAGTTAGTATTATCCGAACACCCTTCTGCAAGTTCAGGATAAGCCTAGCATTCAACTTCCGTCATCGAATGCTGATCGAAAGCGA
>JBAZRS010000724.1:0-2744 GCA_041662825.1 Victivallales bacterium
GCGGCGGCCCCGGGGATTATTCGGACGCCTTCCACAAGGACAACTGCGGAGACATGCACTACTGGGGCGTCTGGCACGAAGGCAAGTCTTTCAGCGAGTTCCTGAAAATATTTCCGCGATTCTGCTCGGAATTCGGCTACCAGTCGTTTCCGTCCATGGACATGATCCGTTCTTATTCCCCTGAAGACCAGTTCAACGTGACGTCTCCCATAATGGAGCATCATCAGAGAAACCGGGGCGGAAACTCAAAGATAATCGAGATGTTTTCACGGAACTTCCGCCTGCCGGAGGGCTTCGGCAATTTTGTCTATCTGAGTCAGGTCCAGCAGGGTCTCGCCATCAAAACAGCAGTTGAACACTGGCGCCGCCTGCGGCCGAACTGCATGGGTGTCATCTACTGGCAGCTCAATGACAACTGGCCGGTCGCCTCATGGGCATCGCTGAACTACCAGGGATCATGGAAACTCCTGCATTACATGGCCAGGAATTTCTATTCTCCGGCAATTGTTTCGGCAATCCAGGATGAAAAGGGCAAAGTGGAGATCTTCCTCACAAACGATTCACCAAAAGCCGGGAAGGCGAATGTGACCGTACAAGTAAGGGATTTCACTGGAAAAGTCAAGTTTGAGGAAAAGATTTCCGCGACACTTCCGGCTGGCGGTGTCAAACTTCTGCGCCATTACGAGCTTGCAAAGCTTACGGCAAAACCGGAAACGCATTTCTTGACCTTGACCATGGAACTTGACGGCAAGGTATTCCGCAACGAACATTTCTTCTGCGCCTGGAAAAAATGCGAACTGCCCAAGTCCGAGATAAAATTAAAGGTCAAGACGCTCAAGGAGGGTTTTGAAATCACTCTTGACGCAAGCAGTCCGGCATTCTATGTGGGGCTTTTTGCCGAAGGCGTCTGCGGCGAGTTCGACGACAACTGTTTCACCCTCTTGCCGGATGAGACAAGGACTGTCCTCTTCAGGCCCAGAGCAAATGTTTCGACAGACGCCTTCAAAAAGTCGCTTTGCGTCAAGCACCTGCGGGAGACATATGCCTGAACGGGGGGGAAGTCGTTAGTCGTTAGTCGTCGGTCATCGGTCGTCAGCCTGCCCTCCGTAGCCTTGGCGAAGGAGGGTCGTCAGTCGATGGTTGATGGACTTTTAATAGTCTCGAAATAGTTCAGGCACCACCGACCTTGCGTCGGTGGTGTCTCTATTCTACTTCGAGCCGACTAACAAGTTTCGTTTCGTCTCAGTTTTCCGAGATCGAGACTTTCTGGAAGTGCTCCAGGTCGCGGCCGAGGAACTTCTTCGCCTGTTTGAAGAATGAGTCGGGCATGTCCGTCACATAGAAGCGCTCTGTCCCGGAAGTCCTCTTGCTCGCCGAAAGGGAATTCTTTTCCAGGTATTCCTCTGCGAATCTCGCACAGGCTTCCGCGCTGTCGACGATCCTCACCTTTTTCCGGAGATATGACTGGAGGGATTTTTTCAGGAGCGGATAGTGAGTGCATGCAAGAAGCAACATGTCAGGGGTTTCCTTCTTAAGGGAATTCAGATAGAAATCAATGGTCAGACGGCAGATCTCGCTATCCGCAAGCCCCTCCTCCACAATCGGAACGAAAAGCGGGCACGCAATCGTCCTGACATTTATTTCCGGGTTCACTGCGTGGATTTCGCGCCGGTAGGCGTCGCTGCTGACAGTCGCCCTCGTCCCGATCACCGCGACATATTTCGGCTTGGCCCTGAGGCACGCCCTGACCCCCGCATCCAAAACTCCGATCACCGGGACATTTGCGAATTTCGCACGGATCTCGTCGAGCGCTATTGCCGACACCGTATTGCATGCTACGACAATGAGTTTTACACCTTTGGAAACCAGGAAGGCCGCATCCTCCACGCCGAAGCGGATGATATTCGCGGGCGACTTGTCGCCGTAAGGGACACGGGCGGTGTCGCCGAGGTAAATTATGTTCTCGTTCGGCAGCGATTTCTTCAGCGCGCCCGCAACTGTCAGACCGCCGAGTCCGGAATCAAAAACGCCTATTGGCCGGTTGTCGTATTTCATGTTATTTACCTTGCATATTTTTAGATTACTCAGAGCAATTCACGCCGCAACAATATTAATGATATCCTGCGTAATGATTCAATATCAGTAATTTCAAGATATCCTCTGTCTTTAAAAGAATATGATAATGATTGGGCAGAATAATACAAGCGTATATTTCCTTTGTTTCGCCCTTGATGGAATCATTGAGGGACATCTGAAACTTTGAAAGCCTTTCATCGGTTTTACCTATTATATTCCTATGCTCATAACATGCTGCTGATAGATGAAATATGCTCTTCTGGCTTTTGATATGTGATGAACCGTGCCATGGCTGTTTCTGAATCTCCCTAGTCCTGAGAACATCATCCCGCTGTTCATCTGACATTTTTCGCCAGTTGTACATGAACGCCCCCTTCAGTCCCGAATGAGTTCACAAAATTCTGATATGTCTTAAATTAAGTAAATGCACACAAATTATCCATTGCCCGTAGATTCAAGGTCTACTCTTTTACAAATTTCACAGCTCAACTTTCCATTAACCAAAAGAGAGCCATCAAGTCCGATCACCTGTATTCAGATACGTATGAATTCCGCTCCAGGAGCCGATCCTCGATCCTTCTCAGCGCCGTCTGCTTGGTCGAAGGCAGCCTTGCAATCTTACTCTCGTCGAGAAGGCGTGTTTCCACCTTCTCGATGAATGCGTTTAT
>JBAZRS010000725.1:0-2739 GCA_041662825.1 Victivallales bacterium
GGGAATGCAACCGGCACAGATGTCGTGGCGACTGTCAACGGCAACGTCCTGATCCCGAAGGCATCCGAGAATCCGGTGTATGATCTAGGCGGAAGACTTATTTCAACCAGTCTCTGGAATTACACCTGGAACTCGGAAGACCGCCTGATTGAGGTTTCAAGTAACACAGGCATTCCTGCCTGTAGTTTGGAATTCGCCTATGACCACGCAGGACGCAGAATAAAGAAAACCGTCAAGAATAACAACACAGTCGTCCGTGAGAATTACTATTTCTATGACACAGTTCTCCTCAACGGTCAACCCGCCGACTTCGGCGTCCTCACAGGAGAAAAGATAATCAACCGCGAAACAAACGAAACAACCAACCTCCAATACCTCTGGGGACTCGACATCAACGGCTCCTATCAGGGGCTCGGTGGAAATGGAGGACTTCTTGCGGTCATTGACAAAACACATTCCAAGGTCTATCTGCCCTGTTCCGACTCCAAAGGCACAATCCACTCTTACATCGACGCCGACACCGGCGACACAGTTGCGAAGTTCGCATACGACCCCTACGGCAGGATTACCAGTTCCTCCATCTCTAGTACCTATTCCCTATTGCCTAATGCCTTCTCTTTCACCTTCCAATCCAAATACTATGATTCCGAACTCCAGTGCTACTATTTCGGTTTCCGCTACTACGACCCCGCAACCTGCCGCTGGCTGAACCGCGACCCCCTAGGCGAATCCGGCGGCTTGAATTTGTACGCCTACTGCAACAACGACCCCGTAAACGGGATGGATTATCTCGGAACAGTAGTCATTCTTATTCACGGTGTGAATACAGAAGCTGATTGGTTTCAGTTGGCCGACAAAGGGTTCGATGATTATTGGAATAATAATAATATGCAAAAACAGGCAGTAATACATTTTAAGTGGGGAGATACAGGTACATTAGCTGGAACTTCTAGAAAACAAGGAGGTCATCCTAATTATGCGACAGATAGCGTAACTGGCATGTATTCATCCGGATATTTTTCAAAAGAGAGAAACTATATGGAAAGGTCGGTGGAGCGTTTAAAATATCTCATAGATACACTAAACCAAATACGTGATAAGGAAAAAAGCAATGAACCAATTACTGTAATAGCTCATAGCCAAGGCTCAATTATCACACTTGGCGCACTGCAAAAAGGAGCAAACATTGACAATCTGATCATTATGGGCAGTCCGCTTGATATATTTCCACTTAACCCGAAAAACAATGATCTAATAAAAGCAAAATCTAATATTCGAGGAAAAACATATAATTATTGGTCTGTCAAAGATGAGTGGGCTTGGGCTAAAGGAGGAATTGGCGCCTATGGCAATGATGTTGGAAAAATAAAAGAGCTGTCGTGGATTACAAACAGAGAATTTGCTCCTAATGCAATTGTTAATGGTTATACATTGCCAGACACAAAGTACCAACATTCGTCTTATATGATGGAGCACGATTTTTTTGAAAACATACATGCAAAAGATTTGCCTATGTCAGCAGATTTTAAATTATCAAATAGCCCAAGAATTAAATTCTTGAAAACCTCAGCAGAGGAATGGTAAATAACATGAAAAATATCTATTGGTTTGGAATCTTGTTCGGCATTGCATCATTTGTATCAACTAAAGGCGTGGATGGCAGTTTATCAATTTTCTTATTCCTGTTTATGGGATTAGGCATTGCTTATGTTATCACTATGTCAATATGCTTCAAAACCAAAGGAACGATACATTCGCTCGGTCATTTTGCTGTTTTTATGGTACTGAGTATTATTCCGTTCTTCATCAATCAACAACTTGAGGAAATGGGGGGGGTGCTTTATTTTTTGATTCCAGCAATGATTTTACTCATAGTTACATTAGGGGCGATAGCGTTATTCATCTTATCTTTTTTCAGAAAGAAAGGCATATCCGCAATTGACAAAAAATGAAGAAGAAAAGACGGTGCCAAGGGAGATGACGGGAGAAATGATAATCGGTGTCGTTTGCACTTAATCCATTGACTGTCTGAATGATACGCACAGGAAGGCGCTAAATATTGCCTTTAGGCGCATAAAATGAGTAACCGTTAAGCTGAGTGCCTACTGCCAGATAAGCTAACAATGAGAATTAGCTTCCCTGTGGGTTTACTTATCAGGGCGTAGCTTCTTAGCGAAGCCTGACCCCACAGAAAGCAAAGATTGGAAGGCTAACGGCGCAGCCATTAGCCTCCAATCTTCTTCTCCTGCCAGATAAACTGGCAGGGGGAATAAAATAAACACCCAGCTTAACGGTTACAGCACCAGGCTGGGCAGTTTGAGTTCAAGAACGGGGCAATTCTCGATGTTGAAATATTTAAAACACCACAAATATGATTATAAAATATACGGCCATCATGACAAGTCCGACAGGTACTCCGACCTTTGCCCATTCTCTGGTTCCTATCTTAAGCCTTCCCGCCGAGATGATGTTCGGTATGTTTCCAGGTATCAGCATCCCCCCGCTTATTAAAAGCCCCATCAGGACCGCTACTATCTGCCGATGGCTCATCCTGTCGCTTATTTCCATTGCGGTAAGTGTGGCGTTGTCCAGTATGGCCGAACTCATGTTCAGCCAGTAGAGGGCATAGTCCGGCAGTTTTGGGATAGTCTTGTCTATGGCGGGCTTCACCCCCTCACCCAGGAATACAAGTGCCATCACGAATAGATATATCTTGAAAGCGCGGAAACTGACATCTCC
>JBAZRS010000726.1:0-2736 GCA_041662825.1 Victivallales bacterium
TCTACGTCCTGGACATAAATGCAAATCCGGACATAAGCAGGGAAACCAGCATGGCCTGCGCCGCAGAATTGGCGGGATATTCCTATAACGCAATGATCGGGAATATTCTCAGCCTGGCGGTGAAAAGGCACAGTTCCCTGAAATCCACGGTGAAGAAAAAATCAAGAAGCCGCGTGAAAAAGGGCGGATACTATGAATGCGACCTGCTGAATTTCGAATAGCAATTGCAAAAATCAGATTTTGCGAGAATTCAGAAGTCATCCGCCGCAGCCGACAGAATTCAGGATAAATTCTTACTCAATTCCGGGTTCATCCTTATTCCTGACTCCTGAATTCCGGCTAATCTTCAATTTCCCGGAGTAGCGGATCATCCCAGGAGTTTTAACAGGGACTGATTGGATTCCCGGGAATGACTGTTGTGGAAGGACTCGCATGTTTCTTCGGCTTTTCTCCAGTAGGCACTTGTCGGTTTGATGAAAATATCCTGATGCACCGGTCCGGTTATTGATTCGAGAACCTCCCTTATGTGGACTTTCTCAGGTGGCAGCGCCGGAAGATAAGTTACTGCCTTTTCATTGCTCTCCCTTATCAGTTTGGACTGGAGAAGCAAAGGAATGACCTCCTCTACGAAAGTATCCGGAATACCGATTTGAGCGGACAGATGCTCCCTGTCCGGCGGAGTTTTACCCTTTTCAAAATAATCATTTATCATCAGAATGCTCGCAAGGGCGATTTTCTGCCTGTATGAGGGGGTTATGTCCGAAGCCAGGCGCCTGCTCCTGAAAAGATCGATATTCTGGACTGCAAATGCGACGTGCGCCCCGAAAAGGACTATCAGCCAGGCGAAATACAGGGAGGCAAGCATGATGGGGATAACCGCCATGCTCCCGAAAAAAGTGTGCATCTGCACAGCCTTTGCCACATAAATGAAACTCAGGTTGTTGTTCACCTGCCAGAGCGTTCCGCCGACAATTCCTCCGATAACGGCCGGATATGCCCTGACCTGGACATTCGGGACAATCTTGTAGAATATGGCAAACCCCAGCCACACTGCAATAAAAGGAAGTATTTTCACCATGACAAAAATTGCCGGATTGTCAATGCCTTTTGCCAGCATCACAAGATGGGTTCCCGTGAGGCCCATTGCAATAAATATTATCAGGGGAAGCAGGGTAAGGCATAGCCAGTACTGTAGGAACTGCTGCCATATCGCCCGTCCGCGTTTTGCATTCCATATTTCGTTCATGGCATCCTCAATGGTGCGGAGCATTGAATATGCGATGATAATGAAGGGGATTATCCCGTAAAGCCCGAGTTTTCCGGCATCAAGCCCTATGAGGAGATCGGCCAGTTTCTTTACCGCAAGCTCCTTTGCGGATATTTTCAACTTGTCCCCGTCGTCTCCGGCCGGAACAGATTCCAGCTGCGGCGCAATGTTTTCCACGAAACTGTCTATGGCCCTCGGAATGAACTCTTCAGCCTTGTCGCGCAGGAAGCCTTTTGAAAAAGTCACGGCTATGATGAGCAGGGGGATCATGCCGAGAACAGTCGTGTAGCTGAGGGACGAAGCCATTGAAAGCGTCTTCTTCTCCATGAAATTGTGGGCGATCATGCAAATGACCCGGATCGGCGAGATAAGCTGTCGGAGGAATGAAGGGGTTGCGTCTTTCTCCATCGTCCACACATCAGACAGGAAGAATTTCCTGAATTTCCCCAAGATGTCTTTTTTATTGCCGCTCATAATTGGCTCACAGGACTATTTCAGGTAAAATCAAGCCGAACGCCGCTGCGAGTTCCGCAGTTTCACAGCAGGCCCCCAATATGTCGCCGGCAACGCCGCCTAAAAGCCTTTCCGCCTTGATCTTCCAGTACATGAGCACAATCCATGAAAGAAGAACAGCAAGCGCCAGGCTTTTCAGCGGGATCAAAAAGCCGAAGGGGATGAGCCAGGCGAACCCCAGTACAAGAAAGACTGCCGGGACTTTTCCGACAATTATCGCCCCTGTGCCTTTTTCGCGGGGATAGCGGCTAGTCGCCGCAAGAAGCAGCATTGCGAATCTCGCAATAACAGGTATTGCCATGAGAAATCCCAGTGGGGCCAGAGCCCTGCACACCTTCAAAAGGGTCATGTGCTGGCTCAGATGATCCCTGTACATCATTAAGAATCTTTCAGTGGCGTAAAACTGCCCGTAGATTATCACAAAATAGACTGCCGCCATTTTTCCTATGAAAAGAAGCGAGAGGTATGCGTTGGCTGCTGTTCCCGAATGCGGGTCCTTCATTATCCTGAGCCTGTCCTCTTTGGTGGCGGCGGTCGAGGTGAAGGCGTCGCACGCATCGCAGAAGCCGTCTATGTGGAACATTTTCGTCAGCCATGCAAGAACAGCCACGAAAAAGAAAGCCCCGAGGATATTTATTGCGTATATCGAAAGCTGGGAGCTGTTCCCGAAAAAGCTCAATAACATGAACGGAAGCGCGGCGATAAAACCGAGGATGTATCCGCAGAACGGGAAATAGCCCGAACTCCTTCCCCATTCCAGATCACCCGCCATGCCTGTTTTTACGGGAATTCTTGAGAGGAGTGAAAGGGCGAGAAGAAAAGGCCTTGTGATATAACTGTTCAAAATGAGACTCCGTTTGGTTTGTTCGCCGTTCTTCCATAATTTAACGTATAGGAATTTCAAAGAAATGAACATCCAACATTGAACATTCAACACTGAACATCGAATTAAAATT
>JBAZRS010000727.1:0-2720 GCA_041662825.1 Victivallales bacterium
TAAAACTGCCGGCATTGAAGCGCCTTTTTCCATGAAAGGGCGGAACTTGAACGGGTTAGTCGATGGTTCAGGCAGGGATGAATGGCCGGACGATGTATACATACAGATATCAGAAAGCCATTGTGGGCGCGCCGTCCGCACCCGTAAATGGAAATACAGCGTCCGCGCGCCCGATGCACAGAGAAAAGCCGGATTCAGCGATACATATGTCGAGGACTTCCTTTATGATCTGGAGAAAGACCCTCATGAGAGGAATAATCTCGTCTCGGATCCGAAACTGGATAAGGTTCGAGAAGAGATGAAGCAAAGACTGCTGAAACATATGGAGCATGCAAACGAACCTAGGGCTGAAATAACAAGCAGGCAACAGTCTCCAGCATGAAAACACGCTGGCTTGCAGGAAAACCGCCCATCTCAAAAATAACAAAAGGACTTGATATGAGAAAGAATAATTCCAGACAAACGCAATCATTTGAATCTCTGAAACTGCGTCCGTCGTTATGCAGTTTCGTCCTGTTGTGTTTTTTTACAACGCTGCTTTGCGCTTCGCTTCTGGCAGCACCAGATCAGAAACAGGAAATTAAAACTGATGGATCCGGTATAAAAGAACTTACTCAAAATGTAAATAAAAGCGACGCCAAGTCAGATGGAACAAAAGTCGCCGTCGCCCAAGCGCAGGAGTTAGTGCTTGTGGAAAAAGGGGTAAGTCTGGCGCCAATCATTGTTTACGAAAACGCCCCGCCGAAAACATTGCAGGCCGCCAATGAACTGGCCGATTACATCAGGAAAATAAGCGGCGCGACTCCGAAAGTCATAATGGGAAAGCCAGACCCAATACCGGAAAAGGCAATATGGGTGGGGTTTCAGCCGGAACTGAAGAAACTTTTCCCGGGCGTAGATTTTGACTTCAAGTATCCTGAGGAAATACTTATTGCCGCAAATGGAAAACATCTCGTCATCGCCGGACGCGACCGCTGGGATCCAAAAAACATGGATGTCAAGGGCTACCGGGAGCCTATCATCGGCAAACAGCAGGAATATGGTACTGCGAATGCCGTATATACATTCCTCCAGGACTATTTACAGGTGCGCTGGTTCTGGCCCGGAGAAATGGGTGAGGACATTTTGCCTCAGAAGAAAATCGGCTTTGCCCCGTTTGAGTTCCGTTATCACCCGCAAATCATTTACCGGAGCGGAATGTTCGTCAAGCTGTCTCTTGGCAACAGAAAGGAGGGGGTGCCCCAGGTGTGGGCGCGTCATCAGCGACTTCAGCTCGATTCATTTGAAATCGACGGCGGGCACGGCTTTACTGAATGGTGGGAAAAGTATCACAAGGATCATCCGGAATATTTCGCGCTTCAGCCGGACGGTACGCGCAGCGGATTTCCCTCACCGAACAGGGCCAAGCTATGCAGCTCGAATCCCGCCATATGGGACCGATGGCTTTCCGAGGCTGAAGATGCCTTGAAAGCCGATCCGACCAAGCGGGTCTTCAACGCCGCTCCGAATGACGGTTGGGCAGCCGGCCACTGCGTCTGTGAAAAATGCCGCGCCTGGGATAATCCCAAAGGGGAGATCGTCACCTATGACTGGAAAGGTCACAGAGAAGACCGTCCCGCCCTCAGCGACCAGCAGGTGATTTTTGCCAACACGCTTGCGCGCATGTTGAAAAAGCGCTTTCCGGACAAACAGCTTTACGTACAGATACATGCCTACGGTTTGTCGCGGCCTCCGCCAGTTACGGCAGTTCCGGACGACAATGTCATAATTTCAAGCGTCGCCAATTTCCATATGCGCGGCGAAGGCGAGGGAGATGACCGCTCCAAGCACATGGAGCAGTTCAAGGGATGGGCGCAAAAAGCTCCTCTTATTGTTTGGCGTCCCAATCTTGGCAACCCCGTCGGACTGAGCTGGGGGATGCCTGATGTGGCTATGAACCAGGCTGGAGAAGACTTCCGATTCGTGGCGGACAACCACTGCATTGGCCTCTTTTTCGACATGTTCTGGGAACACTGGGCCACGCAGGGGCCGCACTACTACATAGTGGCCCAGCTTGCCTGGAACCCGCGTATCAATGTGCAGACCGTCATGAATGACTACTACAAACGCGCCTTCGGTCCCGCCTCCGCTGAACTCAAGGCCTACTGGGAACTTATGGAGGAGACACGACAGAAATTCGTCAAAGAGGAGCCGTTCAGGTTTCGTGCATACAATATTCCAAACCGGTACACTCCTGAACTTCTTGCCAAAGCCAGGACACTGCTTCAGCAGGCCGATGCGAAACTCGCAAATTCACCGGAAATCTACCGGAAGAGAGTTGCATTCGTCCGCTCCGGACTTGAATACGCCTGCCTCGTGGTGGATACCCGTGCCTGGATGCAAAAAGTGGAGCAGAGCAAGGGGCAAAACGCCGAAGCCGTCGCCAAGGTGAAGGCTAACTGGAATACTGCGGCCCAGAGGAGCAAGACCGCCCTTTCATTTTCCATTGACTATCAGGCCACCTTCCTGCAACCAATGAACAAACGCATGGTCGGGCTTCATCCTGACAACCAGCTCCAAGGTAAAATGAAGAGGGATTTCGAGAAGGGCCTTGAGTAAATAATTTAATGGCAAAAACCGGTTCTGCCCATACATATATTATTTGATTTCAAGTTTTCCGTATGCCTTGGTGGACTTCCATCCCTCGACTTTCGGAAGGATGTTGGAGCTCTGCAATTCGG
>JBAZRS010000728.1:0-2716 GCA_041662825.1 Victivallales bacterium
GATCAAGAGCGGAACCCCGTATTTCTTGGTCTCGGACTCCAGTCTTGAAGAGATGTTCACCCCGTCGCCTATTACCGTCCCCTGCATCCTGTTCTTACCGCCCACAGTGCCGAAAATGCAGAATCCGGTGTTCAGGCCTATCCCGATGCTTATGGGTTTGTATCCCCCGCGAATCCTGCCCGCGTTATATGTATCGAGCTGGCGGAGCATTGCCAGGGAGCATTTTACCGCATCCTCAGCGCTATCTGGAAAAATCGCCATTATGGCGTCTCCGATGAACTTGTCAGTCAAGCCGTTGTGAGAGCTGACGAGGGCCTCCATCCGGCCCAGATATGAATTGATGAAATTCATGTTCTCCTTGGTGGTCAGGTCTTCAGCCATCGTGGTGAAATCCCTGATGTCGGAGAACAATATCGTAAAGTTCTTCTCAACCTGGTCGCCAAGTTCCACATCGGTGATGCGTTGTTTCCCGAGAATATTCAGCATCTGATGCGGCACGAACCTGTGGTAGGAATTGATTATCTTCTCGATATCCGCGTGTTTATTTGAAGAGCCGGATTTTCCGGACATGTTCTTTTTCATCTTCCGAACCTTCCCACCGTTCCATTTAGATATTCAACATAGTTCCGGGAATCCTTGCCCATGCTGAAAGTCCTGACAGACCGGGTCAGCTGCGCGAAAACCGCAGTGTATTCGGCTTCGCTCCATTCCCTGAGGCCAAGAGCCAAAGCCGCCGCCTGCCATACGACATCGTGGAGCAACCCGGTGCTCTTCGAGTCAGGGCGCCGCCTCATCAGGGAATAAACTTCAATAAACTGTTCATCGAATGGATATGGCGTCTTGATTGAACATGCAGTATGCACATATCTCTCGATACCGTAAAAGAAGCCGACATACTCGTCGGGGTACTTCGCCATTTCATGCTCAGGGGGAGGATTCTTTGTCCCCCTGAAAAGAGCCCTTAGGGAGTCAACCTTCCATTCAATATGCCTGGCTTTTTTCATTTCAATGAGGATGATATCCGTCCTATCCTCGATAATTATGTTGTCGTCGTCCCCCGCCTGGAACGCTATCGATAATTTCAAAGGGTCGATTTTATCCCTTTCAAGAAGCTCCTTCAATCCCGGAACAGGATTCAGAGTCCTGCCGAAATCATCTTCGTCCTCTTCCTCTTCTTTCTTCCGATTGAAAAACATGTATCCTCCCTCCGTATTTCCCTATGACGGCAACGCCGTCTTTCGGAGTGCGCTGTGTCAGCAGCGCTTTTGGGATTATCTCAAAGCGGCGCTCACACGCCGCACTCCGAAAGATGCTGCTCATCAGGATTTTTCCGCATTTACCGCCGCCTTCTTCCCGCCAAACCTGTTTACCATCTTCTGGATCACCACGAAAAATGAAGGTATGAGGATAGTTCCGAAGATGCAGGAGACCAGCATCCCGCCGAAGACGACCGTTCCGAGGGAGCGGCGGCTGACGGCGCCGGCCCCGAAGGCGACAACAAGAGGCGTGACGCCGAGAACAAACGCCACGGCCGTCATCATTACCGCCCTGAACCTCAGCCTGGCGGCATGTTCGGCGGCCTCGGTGATGCTCATTCCCTTCTCGTAGCTTTCCTTTGCGAACTCCACGATAAGGATGGCGGTCTTGCAGGCTATTCCGAAAAGCAGGACGAACCCGACCTGGGTGTAGATGTTGTTGTCAAGTCCGCAGAGCAGCAGGAAAACAAGCGATCCGAAGAACGCTATAGGCACCGAGAGTATCACTGCGAACGGAATCATCCAGCTTTCATACTGCGCCACCAGGAACAGATAAATGAAAAGCAGGGCGACCCCAAAGATCATCGCAGCCTTGTTGCCGGCAAGTTTCTCCTGATATGATAAGTCCGTCCATTCATATTTCATCCCCGAGGGCAGGTTCTTGTCCGCCACCTCCTCCATCGCCTTCATCGCCTGTCCGGAACTGTATCCCGGCGCCGAATTGCCGTTGATGGTCACAGACGGGAAGAGGTTGTAACGGCTCATGTATTGCGGTCCGAAACGCGTCTCGGGAATGACCAGGGTGCTGATCGGGACCATTTCCCCCTTGTTGTTCCTCACATGCAGACTCATGATGGCTTCGAGATCGCTGCGGTATTTCTGGTCGGCCTGCATCTCCACCTTGAAGGTCTTGCCGAACTTGTTGAAGTCATTTATGTAGGTGTATCCGGCCAGTCCCTTGAGCACAGTATTGATCTCGTCTATGGAAACCCCCATTTTGAGCGCCTTCTCCCGGTCGAATTTGAGGTAAATCCTCGGCACATTTGCACGGAATGTCGAGAAGGCACCGGTGATCTCAGGGCGCTGGTTCGCCTCCAGGATGACCTGGCTCATCGCCTGGAAAAGCCTCTGCGGATCCGTGCTGGTTGTGTCCTGAATCACGAAGGAAAACCCGCCCGAAGTACCGAGCCCGGGTATCGCCGGCACATTGAACGGCATCACTATCGCACCCGGGATCGCCATAAATTTCCCGTAAATCTGGCGGATAACGGAATCCTGGCCGAGTTCCGGGGCTTTCCGTTTATCCCAGTCATCTAAAACACCGATGATGAAGGCATTATTCGAAGCATAAGTCGATGTGAGTATGCTGTATCCGGTAGTCGCCAGCGAGTGGGTCATTCCCGGAGTCGCAAGCATGATCTCCGTCGCCGTACTTACAATCCTGGTGGTGCGCGGAAGAG
>JBAZRS010000729.1:0-2714 GCA_041662825.1 Victivallales bacterium
TTTCCAGTCTGAATCTGCGGATTTCGCATTTATTCCTATTTTGGCCACCAGATCGTCCGATGAGACCTTCCCTTTTTCAGTCCAGGCGGCGAACACTGGGACGATGACCGCCTCATCCGCTTTGCGAAGTTCGCAGGCGAGCTGGTCGATGTATTTTTCAAGGCGGGCGTAGCGGTGCGGCTGGAAGACGACACGCAGGTAATATCCCGGGAACCTTTCACGCAACGCAGAGATCGAGGCGGAAACCTCGGTCGGATGATGCGCGTAATCCTCTATCAGTACGAAACCGTCTTTTTTTAGGCGCACAGACATCCGCCTCTCTATCCCTGGAAAAGTCCTGGCATGTTTTTCGGCCTCAGCCCTATCGATCCCGATTTCAGTTGCGGCTTCGACGGCGATTGCCGCGTTGATCCTCTGGAATCCGCCCCAGTCCCCCATGTCTGCGAAGTTCGCAGAGCCTGATTCCAAATCTATTTTTCTTTTATTCTCATGGAAGTTGAAAATCCTGTCGGCAAGAGGGCTCGGAACGTAAATAAGCCGCTTTGAGTTTCCTGCGAATTTCGCAAAGTTATCGTAGAGGATTTCCTCACCGCCGACAGTCCAGCTGTGATCATCTTCCACGTTGTTGACGACTGCGACATCGCTTTCCAGGTGAATCTGCGTGCCGTCACTTTCATCTGACTCTGTCACAAACACGCTGCCATCGCCTGCGGCTCCGGAATATTTCCATCCAGTGACTTTCCCGCCTATCATGTACCCCGGATTTTTTTCGCA
This sequence comes from Victivallales bacterium, assembly GCA_041662825.1. Classification (GTDB taxonomy): domain Bacteria; phylum Verrucomicrobiota; class Lentisphaeria; order Victivallales; family GWF2-50-93; genus GWF2-50-93. The sequence goes on from JBAZRS010000729.1 coordinate 775, forward strand.
TTTTTTCAGGATATGGGCGAGGATTCCGGTTACGCTTGTTTTGCCGTGACAGCCTGCAACGGCTATTGTGCATTTGTACGTTTTTGCGAGTTCCGCCAGGAATTCGCCGCGGCGCAGATGCCTGTATCCCCGCGATTTTGCTTCGGCAAATTCAGGGTTTGAATCTGAAACGGCAGAGGATCTCACTATGAAAATATCTGATTTTTCGCTTTGCGGAATATTTGAGGGACTGTGTCCTGTAAAAAACGGGATTCCTTTTTCTTTGAGAAGTTCGGTATTGGCGGATTCCTTAAGATCGGAACCGCTCACCTTGAAGCCTTTTTCAAGCATAATGAGGGCGAGTCCGACCATTCCGGCGCCGCCGCAGCCTATGAAATGGAAGATCTTGTAATTTTGCTGAATCATAAATTGAACTCATAATTGATTAAACTGGCTAAATATAATGGAGTTACATATAAAGCGAAAGCATCCTTATTGCAAAAATGGAACTTTTGTGTACTTTCTGGGGTCTAAGTAACGGAAAACAACAGTCATGGTGGCTGTTAGATGAAAAACCCGAACAAAGGAGGAGAAAAAGAATGAAAAAACTAATGTTGGCTGGAGCCGTCGCATTTTCAATGGTATGTGGAGTTTATACTGCAGTCGAAGTCACGGCTGCTGATAAATGCTGCCCGTCTACCGCAAAGAAGGAAGCGGCGGTTTGCGAAGCTTGTGCAAAGCTTTCCAAGGATGTAAAACCTGGCGAAAAGGCCAAGCTCTGCGACGCATGCACAAAGAAATGCGAAGTGAAAACTGATGCGAAGGCTCCTGAGGCCAAGAAATAATTGAAAACTGAATAAATTTTCAGTTTGAAATTTAAACGCGCCAAGTGAAAAACACTTGGCGCGTTTTTTTTGCCTTGCTTTTGAACATAATTATAAAACAATTTTCAGTAAAATTAACAAGTGCGCCAGCTGTTCGGACATCTGGCGCACTTTTTATATAAGAGAGTATGCGGGAATTCAATACTTTCTTGATTTCAGGCTCTTTCCGGATTAACTTTCATGCATAAAGATCGACTATATTCTTATCAACAAACCGGGGGAAATAACATGAGCAATGTGGCAGAATCGAGTCAGCCTTGTGTAACGTGCGGGTGTCTTATGCAGAAAATGACCGCAATCTGGTTGCTGGGAGGATTTTTTTGTGTTCAGGCTGAACCTGCATATGCTGCCGACAATGAGGCTACCGGCAAAGCGTTGACATCCGCCGTCACGGTGAAAGTTTCTCCGGATTTAAAAGAGAGCATGTCGTTGGATTTGGGCAACGGGGTGAAGATGGATCTGGTGCTGATCCGTCCGGGCGCGTTCATGATGGGGGATAAGGACGCGAAGCCCGTACACAAGGTCGTCTTGATGAAACCCTTCTACATGGGCAAGTTTGAAGTGACGCAGGAGCAGTGGCAGGCGGTGATGGGAGACAATCCGAGCAATTTCAAAGACGGTGCCGATGCGGGCAAACGGCCTGTAGAAAAGGTGTCGTGGGAGGATATTAATGCCAAATTCCTGCCGAAGCTGGCGGAGCGGATAGCCAAAGGTTTGATTCCCCGACTGCCTACTGAGGCCGAATGGGAGTATTCCTGTAGGGCTGGGACGACCGGCGATTATGCCGGAGAATTGGATGAGATGGGTTGGCACAACCGTAACAGTGGAAAGACGACTCATCCAGTAGGGCAGAAGAAGCCCAATGCATGGGGATTGTACGACATGCACGGCAATGTCTGGGAATGGTGTTCCGACTGGTATGGGGATTACCCGGCCAACGATGTCACAGATCCTGCAGGGGCATCGTCAGGCAAGTTCCGAGCGTACCGCGGCGGCGCCTGGTTTTACATCGATGGCGGCTGCCGGTCGGCGTTCCGAGGCTGGATTTCACCTGAGACCAGAATGTACAACATTGGT
>JBAZRS010000730.1:0-2699 GCA_041662825.1 Victivallales bacterium
GGGCTTTTATACGGATGTGGTCATGAAGGTGGCGAATAAAAAGGAGATGGGCACTGTTGCGGGAAAGATAAGGCGGATGTTCCCGGATACCCGGCCCATCCTCAGGGATGAGATTCTCAGGACCTACGAGGCCGTCTTTGACTGGCGGGGCGGGCTCCTTGTGGTTATCCTTGGCGGCGCAGTTTTCGCCTTTATCATATTCGCCTGGGACAAGGCGACCGCCCTGAGCTTTGAGGAACGCCGGGAAATCTGCATACTGAAAGCTGTCGGCTGGGACACCTCCGAAGTGATTTCAATGAAGTTGTGGGAGGGCGTGGCCATATCGCTTTCGGCTTTCATCATAGGGGTCATCGGGGCATACCTCCATGTGTTTTACACCTCGTATTTCCTCTTCGGGCCGGTACTCAAGGGATGGTCTGTCCTGTATCCCAGTTTCCGCCTTATACCCGCCGTTGATCCGTACCAGATCGCCGCGCTCTTCTTCCTCACGGTCGTGCCTTACACCGCCGCCACTCTTATACCGTCCTGGATGGCGGCAAGCATTGACCCGGACGAGGGGATGAGATTATGATTGAACTGAAACACGTAACAAAGGTCTTCAACAGGGGTAACTCAAACGAGTTCACCGCGATAGACGATGTCAGCCTTTCAATAGAAGCCCGGCGGCTGACTGTGCTCAAAGGACCGAGCGGTTCGGGAAAAACAACCGCCCTGAGCATCATAGGGGCTATGACAAAGCCGACTTCGGGCAGGGTGGAGGTTTTCGGCAGGGAGATCACCAGCCTCCCCGAAAGGTTCCTGTCGCAGATACGGCGTGAGCACTTCGGCTTTATTTTTCAGAATTTCAATCTCATCAAGGGGATAAGCGCCCTGGAGAACGTCATGATTCCGGCATATCCGTCCGGGGAAAAGCACGGCCCCCTCCGGAACCGGGCGATGGGCCTGCTTGAACTCTTCAACGTCGCCGGCAAGGCCGCAGCGAAGGTCAACTGGCTGTCGGGCGGGGAAATGCAGCGGGTGGCCATTGCCCGAGCCCTTATCAACAACCCGCAGGTCATCATCGCCGACGAGCCCACCGCACATCTTGACAGCAAGCTGTCCCTGGAGTTCATGAAATCCATGGAGCAGTTGGTCCGGGATGGCAGGACAGTCCTGATTGCAAGCCACGATCCCCTGGTCCATGAGGGTGAGAATATCGACAGGATCATCACGTTCCGGGACGGCAGGATAGAGGAGCTGGCTGCTACGCCAGCTGACTGAGAGAAAGAAAGTGACCAGTGATCAGTGGCCGATAACCGATTACTGCGGCTCCTTGCCGCCTAATTTAATCGTATGGGGAATTGTATTTTAACACGTTTGCGCCCTTTGCGCCTCTTGCGTTAAGAAAATTAACGCTAAAGACGCAATAGTCGCTAGAGTTAAAAAGAGATTATGCTCCCGGCGAAGCCGCATAATCTGACGTATAGGAATTTCAAAGCTTATGGAAATTAAGCATTTGTTTTTAAGCTTTATCTTCTGCAAATTTCGATATTCGGATTTCGAGATTTGCTTGCGGCTCAAGCTGTTCCATGTTGGCTATTGGATATTCGTCTCTAGGAATTTAAAAGTGGGCGGTAACTGATCACTGATAACTGTTCAACCGCGGCGTCTGGCCGCCAAAGGAGTAAGATAGCAGCCTATGATCATGCATCCCGCCATCATTGCGCTTTTCATAGGATCTCTGATTGTAGGGTTCATGGTGCTCTATGCGGCCTGGCACGGGGTTGAGATCCTGAGGCGCTGGGACATTCGCAGCGGAAGCGAACTCCAGCTGCGCCTGGAAAGGAGGACTTACCTGATCTCGACAATTATGTCCTGTGCGTTCTGCTTCCAGCTCTTCTCTCTTTTCCTGTTCATCTTCACTGCGGACAATCTCAGCCGCCTTCTCGTGGGGGCGATGTGCGCCGCAGGTTCGCTGAATGCCAACGCATACGGTTATCCGGCGATGCTTTTTAAAATAGTCAATTTCATTCTCGGAGGCGTCTGGCTGATCGTGAATCATACGGACAACAAGGCGGTTGACTATCCGCTGATAAGGAAGAAATATTTTTTCCTGCTCCTGATCGCCCCGTCAATAGTCGCGGAAATGCTGCTTCAGGGGGCTTTCTTCCTGAAGCTTGACGCGCATGTGATCACCTCATGCTGCGGCAGCATTTTCAGCGGGGAGGGCAAAGGCGTAGGCGCCGCCTTCACATCCGTCTCGGTCCTGCCGGTGAAAACGGCATTTTATTCGCTCATGCTCATTTCGGCAATTTCGGGGCTTCTGTTTTATTTCAGGGGAAAGCCGGCAGCCGGCATCATATTCGCCTTGACGAGCGTAGCGGGTTTCCTCGTTTCCGTGGCCGCGCTCATTTCGTTCATCTCCGTCTATATCTACCAATTGCCAACCCATCACTGCCCTTTCTGCATTCTCCAGAGGGAATATTGGTATGTCGGTTACGTTCTTTACTTCTGTCTTTCCGCAGGTGTCGTTGCCGGGGCGTCGGTTGGCGTGCTCATGTTTGCAAGGGGTGTGGAAAGCCTTAAAGATGTCCTCCCGATGATCCAGAAGAGGCTGACGCTGGCGTCACTCCTTTTCCAGATGCATTTCCTCATCCTCTCGACATGCCCTATGATATTCACGAATTTCAAGCTGCTGTCCTGAGGCTTGGGGAACTCTG
>JBAZRS010000731.1:0-2697 GCA_041662825.1 Victivallales bacterium
GTATCCGGCACCGGCCGAGTATAACCTGCTGGCATATTTGAAATTCGGAGAGGACAACCGCCTCTGGATAAATCACGGCAAAAAGCCCGAGGATGTCCGGATCAGCAGGCTGGACCTGTTCCCGATAGATGAGTGAGGTGAATGCGGTCATTGACCGCATCGCAAATTCGAAATACGAATATCGATTCGCCGCGGCGGACGAAACAATAAAATGAAAAATTCAAATGAGGGAATTTCAAGATTGTCTCTTTTGAGCTGATTGCTTAAGTTGGTGTTCACGGCTTTAGCGTGTCTAGCCTATTGAATACTGGGACACACTAAAGTTGTGAACACCAACAAGAGAGATATTTCCGCAGCGGCATTATCTTGTATTTTGCAATCAGCTCCATATGTTTGATTTTTTTAACTTAGGATTTTGAATTTGTTTCGTATTTCGTGCTTCGAATTTCGGATTTTATACACGCTTATGAAATAGAGCAGAGTAATAAATACACACCAGGAGTATCGCATATGAGTTCTGCTTTTACGTTGAAGAGGGGGTTGGCCTGTTTACTTCTTTCTTTTGCATGCATGGCTTCCAGTAAGGCGCAGACGAAGACGGTCGTCCCGGTGCTGGCGGACGACTGGGGGCAGCACCATGCCCAGATGGTGGCGGACGCGAAGGCGCGGGCGGACAAGATAAAAATAGTTTTTGTCGGCGACTCCATCACCGCCCGCTGGACAACGAGTCCCGGCGAAGCCATTTGGGCCCAGTACTACGCCCCGATCGGTGCGATCAACCTGGGGATCAGCGCGGATTCGACGCAACACGTCTTGTGGCGGCTTCAGCACGGTGTGCTCGATCCGCTGCATCCCAAGATGGTTATTCTGATGATCGGCACGAACAACACGAAGGATGAGCCGGACGCGGTGGCTTACGGCGTATGGGCGATCGTCGAACACATCCGCAAGGTTCTGCCGGACACACGCGTTCTGGTGCAGGGGATTTTTCCGCGTTCAGACCGTGCGGATGTCAACGAAAAAAATCAGAAGGTCAACGAACTGCTCGCGAAACTCGACGACGGCAAGATGGTCAAGTACATTTATTTCGGCGACAAATTCCTGAAGCCGGACGGAACCCTGAACCTGGACATCATCACCGACAAGGTCCATCCCAACAATCCGGAAGGATTCAAGATCTGGCATGCCGCAATACTCCCTACCGTGGAGGAATGGCTCAAGAAGGATCCCGTCCCGAATGTCCCTCCTCCTCCGTCGCCTGTGGCGAAACCGGGGAATCTCGCACCCGCCACTCCGGAACCGCGAAACGACTTCCTCTCCAGGCATAACCGGATACTTGCGACCGGAAAAGCGTACAAGGATAAATGCGAGCTTGTCTTCATGGGAGGTGAAACCATGGTATGCTTTGACCGGATGCAAGGGCTTTTCAAAAAGGAATACGGGAAATACAATGCGCTGAATTTCGCGCTCTGGGGGAGCCGTCCGGAAAACATGCTCTGGCAGGTGGATAACGGCGAACTCGACGGGATGCAGCCGAAACTTGTGGTGTTGCAGTCGCAGGAGGGAATGCGCAGCGCCACTCCGGTTGAGGACATCGCCGCAGGCACGGAGGCGACTGCAAAGCTTATCCTTAAAAAGATTCCCGCGGCAAAAGTGCTGATAATCGGCGCGTTTCCTTTCGGGGAAAAACCGAATGACCCGCTCCGTAAAAGGGTGACGGACTATAACGCGCTGCTGTCCAAGGTGGCGGACGGCAAGTCTGTCTTCTTCCTGGATTTAGGGAAGAATTTCCTGTCGCCGGACGGCACTCTTGCAAAAGGCGCAGCGCCAAGCCAGGAAAACACCACGGAACAGGCGTATGGAGCCTGGGCTGAAGCCCAGCGCGAAACCATACAGAAGCTGATCGGTCATTGAGGAATTTCAAAAAGTTTATGGACAAGCAACTAAGATAATCTGAGAACATGCCTTGCGGCATTAACTACAAACAAAGTACAGGAATTTAGAGTTCGTTAGTAGTTAAGCCCGCAAGGGCTGTTCTTTTATTGCACTCGAGTTGCAGCCCTTGGCCGCCTAATGAAGAGATTCCGCCTGAAGGCGGGACTCCAAACGCTTTTACAGTGAAAATGACGCGTGATTGTAAAGTTAAGGCGCTCGGAGTACCGGCTTTCTGTGTCCGCCATAGCTTCCCAGCGACGGGGGAAGCCGGAATCTTAAGAGCCGCCAAGATGGCGGCGATCCTGAAAAGACTTGCGGCGCTTTGGCCGCCTAGTTTAATAGTATAGGAAATTGTATTTTTAGTTTTGGATAAAATGTTTATGTTGAATTTAACGCTGAAAGCGTTCAGTAATATAGCCTATGGTTTCAACCATAGGGACTATGATCATGATGATTGCGTCCTGAAGGGACGAGGTGTATCCATGTTTTTGGGTTTGCTCTTTAAAATTAACTCCGTCTCTTCAAGACGGAAGGGATGTGTATGATCTACCTGTGGTTGAAACCACAGGCTATATTACCTTATCCCTCTGGGATAGTGAGAAAATTAATGTAAGAAGAATGGAAATAACAGAATTAGATATCATGAAAAATCCTGCGTGCTTCGCCATAGCCCGCAGGGCAACGGCGGGTTATCCTGTCAAAACATTAAGTCCAGGCGGCATCCGGTTAAGTCCAGTCAGGCATTGCATCGCTAAAAAAATC
>JBAZRS010000732.1:0-2691 GCA_041662825.1 Victivallales bacterium
GGATTTGCCGCCGGACAAGACCTCGACCGCCCTCCTGAGCTTCTCCAATTTGAAGTTCCTGCTGATTGAAAACACCTTCCACGACGCCGGGATTGTCCAGAGTTATACCTGGGCAAAGGATTGGATCATGGCCGGCAACAGGCTTTCGCGCTGCGGCGGGATAAATGTCTGGGGCCGCGGGAAAAACCAGGGTGAGGCCATCCAGAACTGGCACACGCAGCTGATCGGCAACGAGATCCTGGCCGGGAGCGGCTGGCGCACGCCGAATAACTCCCTGCCGCCGTCGGACATGCACTTGCAGGCTATGGGAGGAGGTGTCTGCGGAATCGTCTTCCGGAACAATGTGCTGCACAACAATGCGCTGATCACCGCGGCCCAGGACGTGCGCGACATCCTGATCGAGGGGAACACGATAACAAACGCGGATGTCGGGGTGAGGATCGACAACAGGTGTTCAGGGGTGCTGATCAGGAACAACAGCTTCGACAAAGTACTCCGGCCGCTGGATGTTCCCGAAGGCGTATGGGTGAAACCGGCGGAACGTCTGCTGGTGGGAGCGGCGGCGGCGGCGCAGCATCTGCCTTCGGGAAGCAAGGGGCTTCCTCCGGGTTGGGAACAGACACTGGGGCGTGTGCGCGAACTGGCCGGAAAAGATGACTCTGCGCCGGAAGTGCAGCAGGCGCTGAAGACGTGTCAAGGGGATCTGCTGAAGCAGGCGGCTGCGTGGCGGGCGGACGGATATCCGCTGGAATTTCTCCGGGAAATCTTATGCATCAATATTGATTGTCTGCCGAGCAAGCCGCTGCAGACGGTTTACGGGTCGTCATCCGGCGGCAGCGGGACGCTGAATGCCCGCTCGCTCCTGCCGGGCAATGCGGTGTCAAAGGTAAGACTGGATCTGGAATTCGGCGGGAGGCCGGCTGTCCAGGTGGAGGATGTGAAAGAGCTTTGGCTGGAGCCGGGAAAAGGCGGGGGCCGGAACGTGCAGGTGACAGTGCAAGCCGGGATTGGCGGCATACCGACGGTTCCGGTGAAGTGGAGCGCGGCAGGCGACGGATGGAAACTTGGCGGACAGGGCCGCCTGAAACTGGGCAACTGGGACACGGGCATACAGATCGGACAGTGGTGGGTATGCGGACCGTTTCCGAATGCGACACGGGGACGCATTGACGCGGATTCGGTTTACGGGCCGGAACGCTGCCTGAATCCGTCCACGCAGTTCAAGACGCTGAAGGGACGGAGCGGCTGGGAATCGGAACAGACGAACACAATAGACTTCAATCAGCGCTACGGGGAGCAGAATAGCGCCTGCGCGTTTGCACTGGCCGTTCTGCGCGCCAAAAAGCCGATGCCAGTACGTATCAAGGCCCCGGGTACGGCCGTTACCGGTATCTACTATCTGAACGGACGGCAATTGTACCGGCACGGGCGCGAATTCAGTCAGGCCTGCACACTGGAGGAAGGGGACAATATTCTGCTGGCGAAAGTGGCGAACGACGGGAAGGTGTGGAATTCGTCCGCGAACGTGGAGATTCCGGAATGGGCTGAACCCGGAGATGTACAGGTGCTGCCGGTGTCTGAGTTTGCGGGAGTGGCAGCATTGAAGGTGCAGGCGAAGCCGGAAATTCCCGAAGGCGCGAACTTGCCGAACGGTGAAGGGCTGAACTGGAAATTGGCGGTGGAAGACGACTTTGACCGCGCCAAACTGGGAACGGAGTGGAAGATCATCAGCGGGGGCGACAAATGGCTGATAAAGGATGGGGTGCTGGAGGTGAAAGCCAATGGATTCACCTATCTGAGTTTCGACCGGAAGCTACGCGCTCCCCTGCGGGTGGAGTTCGATGTGCAACGGCTGGCGGAAGGGAAAGGCAAGGACGTGCTCCTGCCGAACGGGCAGATGCTGGCGGTGACTCTGACAAAGGCTGACGAGATCGGCGGCCGGCGCCTGTGGCGCGATCTTGCGGGCTACGGGTATATGCAATGCCTGGGCTGGCACAACCGGCCAAGCAACGAGATTTGGCGGGAGGCGCTTGAGGTGGCGGTCTCCACTGACGGTCCTCTATTGAACAAGGCCGACGGCTGGCACCACGTGGTGGCGCATTTCACAAGCGGAAAACTGACGCTGTGGCTGGATGGGAAGGTGGCGGCGGAATATGCGGAGAAACAATGGTTGCCCGATCTGGACACAGTTTCCATTTTCACCGGATTCGCCCATGTCCAAATCGACAACATCCGCATTTACGAGCAGAAATAGCAGGTGTTTTTTCAAATGAAATTAACTGAGGTAATTTCAAAACTTGGAATTCAGGAGTCAGAATACAGGAGACAGAATTGAATTTGAACTCAAATTCGGTTTTATTCTGAATTCTGACTACTTTTGAAATTGGCTCAACTATATGGCGAAAGATTTGCAAAGTTAATAAGGAGCCGAGAAAAATAAATGAGTGATTTTTACAAAATGCTATCCGTGTCAGAAAAAAAATCTGTTGAACAGATCATGGGGCGGATGTCAATCGATGAGTTGATTTCGCAGATGCTCTGCCCGCTGCTGACCTGCCCCTGGGAGCCGTCACCTACTCCAGAAGAGAGGCTGGAAGAGGCGCTGCGTCTGCAGACCGGCGCAGCTTTCGTCTGCTGCGATTTGCCGACGCCGCAAATGCGCGATTTGATCTCCCGCTTCCGCACCGGTTC
>JBAZRS010000733.1:0-2688 GCA_041662825.1 Victivallales bacterium
AAGGTTGATGGAAGAAATATTGGATTACGGTAAAAACGCAAATATATTGCAAATGAATCATGAAAAAGGTGAAATTACCATGAAACTGCAGGAAATAGCCAGACTTGCCGGAGTTTCTCCAGCCACGGTATCGCGGGTTTTCAGCCATCATCCAAACATCAGGAACGATGTGCGTAAACATGTCTTTGCCATCGCCAAGGCCCATAAATATCACCCCAGACTTTCGACCAAGCAGCGCAACGTGGTCATCATCCTTCCCGGGGATGAAATCTATCCGATCCGCAATTGTCTGGAAATGGTGATGATGGCGCTGACTTTCGTACTGCCCAAGCACGGCTTCCGAATCGAAGTGTTGCCGCAGGATAACATTGACAGGCTTGACAGTATTCAGTTCTGCGGTGCGGTGGCCATCGGAGCCGAGCCGAATGACTTCAAAAAATGGTCGGAGCGCTTTTCCGCTCCGCTGGTGCTCGTGGATAGGGATGCGCCGGAAAATTGCCCCAATGTCTATTCCGTACGCTCCGATGAAGCCCAGGGCATGGATATAGCGATCGGACATCTTTACGAACGCGGCTGCCGGAAAATCGGTTGCATAGTCTACGGCTCAGCTGGAAGCGGCAACACCGACATTCGGCGCGCCGGTATCGTCAAGGCGCTTAAAAAAAGAGGCCTCCACGCCACAGACACCTTAATCCAATTGTCTTCGGATGATAACTATGTGGAAATCATCGGGAAATTACTGAAACAGAAAGTGGATGCGCTGTTCTGCCCGGGCGGTAACGCCGGTATCGTATCCGCTTACGCGTTGTCATTGTTCAACCAGCATGTCCCGGAAAATATTTCCCTGATCGCTTCGGAACATAAATTATTTTCGCGTTACGCGCCCCCGCCGCAAACAACGATCACGCAGGATCATGTCGGACTTGCGGAAATTGCAGCTAACGTCATCGATTCGCATCTTGACAAATCGCGACTCCCGCAGCGTTCTGTCCTCCAATACAGCCTGATTATCCGTGACAGTGTAAAAAGCCCCGAAAGCTCCTGACATGCTTGAAGAATACGACTTCTGTGTATTCCGTGTGTTCCGTGGTTATAAAATTGGTTGCGGCTTTGCTGCTCCGTGAGTATTTGCTGTCACATGAATAATCCACCGTCTACCGATATTGTCTGGCCTGTAATGTACTGCCCTTTTTGTCCGGCGAGGAAGGCGACCAGCCAGGCGACATCCTGCGGAGTCCCCATTTTCCTTGCGGGAACGGAAGCTATCTGCCTGGCCCGCAATGCCTCATCCGCTCCAGAGGTCATGTCGGTTTCAATGTATCCAGGAGTTACGGCGTTGACGGTGATGTTGTATGTCGCCAGTTCCCTTGCCGCGGATTTCGCAAATCCTATGGCTCCGGCCTTTGAGGCGGCGTAATGCGATCCCATGGCCTCGCCAAGACGGCCGGCATCGGAAGAGATGATTATGATCCTCCCCCATTTGGCGCGCATCATGTCCCGCACCGCCAGCCGGGTGCAGGTGAAAGCGCCTTTCAGGTTGGTTCCCATCACTTCGTCCCATTCCTCTTCAGAGAGAAGAGCGATCGGGCACTGCCTGATGACTCCGGCATTGTTTACCAGGATCTCGACCGGGCCGAAAGATTCCTTGACCGATTTAAAAAGGGCATTTACTTCCATGCTGTTGTTAACATCCGCCTTAAAAGCCTTGGCGTTTCCCCCATTGTCATTTATCACCCTCACAACTTCGGCGGCCATATCTTCATTTTGCCTGTAGCAGATTGCGATTTTCGCACCTGCCCTGCCCAGTTCAATTGCGATAGCCCTTCCGATTCCGCGGGAGCCCCCTGTGACTAATGCAACACGATCCTTCATATGAGTAATTCCTTCCTTATCTATTCCGGCATAGCCGGGATCAAATCCGAAATTCGAATATCGAAATCCGAAACAAACTCGAATTTAGAAACTTCAAAAACCTATCGCTGAAAACACAATATTTAACTTTTAAGAGACTAATGACAGATTCCAATCTCCAGTTTCCAAAATCCAAACAATTTTCAAGTTCCAAACGAAGAAGAATTTCAAAAGACTATTTTTCTGTGTATTCCGTGTGTTCTGTGGTTAAAGTCTCTTATTGTTTTGCAGATTTCTTCTCCAGATACTGCTGGACTGTTTTTTCATTGACAACTTCCACTCCAAACATGGCTTGGATTTCCGACAGGTCAAGTTGATTTTCGGCGGCCATGCGTTTGGCGGAAGGAGTCGCCCGGACCTTGCCCTTGCCGGAGCTGCCTGAATCTTTCCCCCCGACACTGTTTTCCTTTTTGAGAATCACCTCTTTTTCCTTTAGAAATGAATCCATAAGGTTGCGATTATATTCTTCAACATCAGGCAATTTGTCTTCAGCCCCGCCGATCAGGGCAAGCACGTAACCCGGAGGAATGACGCTGTTTTCAGGTGCCGTGATCCGTCTCAATATGCCGGATTTCGGGGCTTCAAACTCAAAAACCGTCTTGTCAGTTATGACCTCGACCAGGGATTCCCCCATGGAAACTGTGTCTCCTTCTGAAGCGAACCATTTTCCAATAGTCCCCTCGTTCATATTTGCATCAGCTTTAGGTAATTTGACTTTTGTAATCATTTCAGTTCCGTTTTTTTAAAGATTACTGGGAAGATCATCGGCAGATCGGA
>JBAZRS010000734.1:0-2682 GCA_041662825.1 Victivallales bacterium
TTCTTTCCGCGGATCTCATCCGACATCTCCTTGTCAACCGGAATGAGCCCCAGCGGTGTCCTGTACGCATCAAAGGAACTTAGCGCCAGGCCTTTGAACGGGAAACTGTGGGAAGGTGAAATGACACGGGCCCTTTTGTATTTAAAACCTCCGGCGGCTTTCAGGGCTTTTGCAACCGTTTTTCCGGAGTAAACATATCCCGCATGCGGCACTATCACCGCCTGAACATATTTCCCGGATACTGCGGCTGCGGATCCGCCGACGGCAAGCATTTGTTCAATTTGGCGTCTGAGGCTTTCAGGATTTGAATCGTAAAACTGCCCTGCCACAGCCGGTTCCCTGACAGATTTTCCCGTTTTCATGTTGAACCCCCCCAGTTGTGAGAACATTTCTTTCGGTTGTCAAAGCTTACTTTATCACAAAGTCACAAAGACACAAAGCCAGGTTGAGTTAAGTGCGGTTGACGTTTGAAACCTGTGTTTTTTATACCGCTTGCTTGATTTATGCTCCATCTCTGGATATTTTTCCCATACGAATAAAGGGAACCTAAATAAGATTTCCATTGGTTTCCCTGTATCGGTGCAGAATAATACGATGTTAAACAACCGAATGAAAATACTGCTGTCCTGCAAGTGGTGGCTGACAGGATTGCTTGCCGTTATTGCAATGGCGGCAATATTGAGGTATCCGGCATATGATTTCGGATATCCTTATATCGACCATCCCGATGAACCGCACTATGCCCTTGCGGCGCATTCTATTATCAACACCGGTTCTGCAAGGGGTTGGCTGATGGACGGTTATCCGCCGGGAATCATTTACACTGATATGATTTTCCTCAAAGCCTTTCCCAGCAAGGATCTTCCACCGCCCAGCGTAATACCGAAAATCCGTATTCTTGCAATAACTTTTTCCATAGCCGCAATAACGGTCATTGCATTTATGGGAATGTCCATGGGTTCACCGGCAGTGGGACTTGTGGCGGCCTTATTTTATGCCATATCTCCAATCTGTGTTGAATATGACAGATATGCGGCAGCTGAACCGTTCCTGGCATTCTTCATTTCACTGACATTCCTTTTGCTTTTTACCGCTTACAAAAACTCATCCCATAAGACAATGATTTTCGCCTATCTATCCGCTTTTATCGCAATTATCTATAAATACCCTGCAGGTTTACTCCTCGTTCCCGTTGTCGCCACTGACATAATGATATATTTAAAATCAAGAAAGAACGGGCTGGCTCCGGCGATCGTCTATTCCGGAATTTTATTGCGAATACTCCTCTGCCTCTCTTTTTTCCTGTGGCTCTTCATCGGTTACGGAGTTGTCGGCAGTGATCCTACGGGACACTCCTGGAGAAGGCATTTGAAATTTGATTTCCCCGACCTTTCAAAGATTTACGGCAATATGGATTTCATAACCGGAAGCTTTTCATCGCCGGTAAACCTGATGGAAATGGGGACAACAGGCAATCCTCCTGTAACGGGCGGCAGTGTTCTCCCGTATTTCATCGTCTTGTTCGCACTGTCGGGCTTCATCATTTCCCTGATGAAAAATAAAAAGCTTTTCACCTTCCCGTATATTCTCCTTGGTGGATTCATCATAATGTGGTTTCTGGCCTTGAACCTGTTTTCTCCGGCTTACAGGCATTTTATTTCAGTTCTCCCTGTCTTATATTTGCTGGCAGCCGCAGGATTTTACGAAGCGTGGACGTTTGCAGCGGATAAAGTCTTACCCAGGACCGCATATCCGCTCAAGCCGATTTCCGCATTCATCGTTCTTGTTCTTATTTCACTCATTTATTTTTCGTCATCATGGGCAAACATGGCTGAAAGGTCGAAAAAAGATATCAGAAATGAAATTACCAGATGGATGGACCTGTCGTTGAAAGGAGGGGCATTCATGGGCGATCCGAAATGCCTGTCCATCTTCATGCCGTATTCGGATTATCAGGGGAAAAAGGGATTTAAATGGTGCGGAAGCATCGAAGGGCGTGATTTGGAAACCGAGTCAGTCCTTAAAGCGAAGGCGGATCGCGTCGACTACCTGATAATTGAGGAAAATCAGTATGAAAAGGCGAAACCCGTCAATGATTATTTAAAAAACCTGCCCCTGCTGAAAAGATTCCACTCGGGGCATACATATTACGGAGGAAGTTATGTTGTCCTGAATGCAAAGCCGATAAATAGCAAGGTTTCACAGAAGCTGGGCAATGTCCTTGTTTTGGGATACAACAGCATCGTCCAAAAGATAGACGTGGGCCGCCTGTTGAAATTAAATATTTTCTGGAAGGCGGAATCGCCTTTTTCCCGTCCGATGTCGGCTTTCATATACCTGAAGAAGGGGGATAAGGTTTTAGGCCTTATCAGGTTTCCCCCAATTAACGACAAATTCGAAAGAAGAAGTACTGCGGATTGGAATGACCCGGATGAAATCATAATGAGTGATGATGTGACAGTTGTTTTCGCCGAAGGGGACAAGTCTAAATATACAATTTTCACAGGATTCTGCCCCAGGGAAGACATAAATCCCGAGATTTCAGGGCTGAATGCCGTAAAACTGCTGGATTACGGGGCGGATTAACCGGAAAGATATCTGATAACGTCTCTCCATCTGCCAAGGCGCGGAAGCGACGTAGGCTGCATGGGAATGGTTAAAATTCTAAATCCTTTATTCTCT
>JBAZRS010000735.1:0-2679 GCA_041662825.1 Victivallales bacterium
TTCTGGTCCGCGGACTCTTCAACTGTTCCTGACGATGTGATCATCCCCTCCATTGCATCCAGTATGGACTTGGATTTCACATTGCGGCATTTGTATATGACTGTGGTTCTGTCGTCGTTCCCCGGGATTATCTTGATATACGGAGGCATTTCCGCCATTTCCTCCCCGATGTTTGCCGGACGGGGGGACGGTAAAAGAAGTTCTTCAATATTCTTGATTACTGTTTCTTTGTCTTTTTCCCTTTCCTCATCGGTTTTGGGGATTTTCTCCACTCCGGCAAAAAGAAAAGCTGCAAAAGAAAAAAACAACGCAGAGGCCAGGATATTTCTAAAATAAAAGCTGTTTGGACTCATTGATTTCCTGCGAATTTATAATTTGACAAAACCACAAAACGTATGGGCAGATAATTTATTGTGCATGAAAATTAAAAGTCGGCATATAAATTAGCACATTTAATGAAAAAGAGTACATAATATATGATTTAAGGGTAAAGATATTCAACCGGCCATGAAAGGCCGTGGAAACCGCTCCGGCCGATGTTTTCAGTATGCCAGTTCCCAGCCTTGCTGGGCAAGTCGCCGACTAGTCCCGTATAGCGGTAAACTGGCTCATGCGGAAGCCAGTTTACGTCCGAGAAGTTTCATGATATTTGCCTTAAACGGCTTCCTTATGATCCCTTTTTCCGTGATTATGCCGGTAATCAGCGAATGGGGTGTGACGTCAAAAGCCGGATTGTATACCGATACGTCGGCCGGAGCAGTAAGCTTGCCAAACCCGCACCTAATCTCATTCCCGTCCCTTTCCTCGATCGGAATTCCGCTTCCATCCCTGATCGCAATATCCACGGTCGAATAGGGGGCGGCTATATAAAACGGGATCTTATGGTGATTTGCGAGAATCGCAACACCGTATGTCCCTATCTTGTTGGCGGCGTCTCCGTTCGCCGCAATCCTGTCGGCACCGACGATTACAAGGTCAATTTTACCTTCCCTCATGACCTGGGCCGCCATATTGTCGCATATGGTCGTGACATCCACTCCTGCGCGTTTCAGTTCCCAGGCGGTGAGCCTGGAACCCTGGAGCAGGGGCCTTGTCTCATCGGAATAAACCTTGATCTTCAACCCTTTTTCGTGCGCCGCATAGATGGGTGAAAGGGCCGTCCCGTAATCCGCCGTAGCCAGGGCGCCGGCATTGCAGTGTGTCAGTATCCCGGCCCCGTCCCCGATCAGCCCGACTCCGTTTTGCCCGATCGCCTGGCACATTCCAATGTCTTCCATAACTATCTCTAGCGCTTCGTCAAGAAGGATTTCCTTGAGCCTGTCGACACGGTCGACTCCGCCAGCCACGGACTTCTCCACGCAAACGACCGCCCGTTTCAACGCCCAGGAAAGATTTACCGCAGTCGGCCTTGAAGACGAGAGATAATCCGCAGTTTTGCGGATTTCGCAGAGGAAGTCCGATGAATTCACGGCCCTGCTGTGCTGGGAAACGGCGGCAAGTCCGAGCGCAGCCGCGCATCCGATTGCCGGGGCGCCCCTGACAACCAGCCGTTTTATGTAATCAAAAATTTCCTGCCGATCATCTGTCTCGACATACACTAATTTTTCCGGCAATACCGTCTGGTCTATCAGTCTTAATTTTCCCGGCAGCAAATTTTTATCAATTTTTCCCGTTGCGGGAAAAATTTCCCCGTCGGCGTTAATCCATCTTACAGTATCAAGCATTTATCCACCTTTATTGTTAGCTGGAGACGCGATTTCAAAATTGCCTCTTATGAGCTGATTGAGTAAGTTGGAGTTCAAGCTTTAGCTTGTGTATTCTCTCAGATGCCAGAGAATCGGGGACAAACTAAAGTTTGAACTCCAACAAATAATATATCCACTCAAACCATCCCCGCATAGACTTACGCTTTCAGCGGCTTCACTGTCACTTTGAAATCAAACTTCTCGGCTTTGAGATGATACTGGGGGAGGACGCCCGGGCCGCAGCTCGCTGTTCCGATTCCGTTCTGCCTGTAGTCGAGATTGACAGTTATTTCCTCTCTTGCCGGCAGATCGTAGGTGTGCTTCGCATCAGTGAGATCCTTGGTCGTGAACCTGTGCGCGCTGAAATTGATTGTCGGCGCTCCGCAGACTTTGAAACCGTATCCGCGAGGATCGCAGAATGAAACCCACCGCACATCGCTCCTGTTTCCGTTCTCCTGCGGATAGACATACGGGGTGTAAAGCTCGTCAACAGATTTGCAGAACCTTCCCAATTTACCAGCCATCATTGTGTCAGGATAGTTTTCGCCGGGTCCGAGCCCGAACCATTTCACCCTTGAGAATTCAGATGGAATTGCGAGCTGAATGCCGATTCTCGGAATCATGATAGGCCACTCCCCGACAGGTTCTCCCCTGGCTTCAATTGTCATCTCGCCGTTTCCGGAAATAGTGTAAATGTATTCGCAGAGGAAAGCCCTGCTGTAAACAGGCGGGGCGATTCTGGATTTAACTGATACCTGAACAGTCGAAGAGTCGATTTTTTTATATTCGAATCCGTCAATCCTGTGCTGCAGCCAGTGCATGCCGGCATCGCGCCATTTCTTTTCCAGCAGACCCTGTTCACCCCAGCCCAGCCTGTCATTGTCGGTGGGGGCGCGCCAGAAATTGATCTGCGGGCCTTTGGAAATAATTTTTC
>JBAZRS010000736.1:0-2679 GCA_041662825.1 Victivallales bacterium
TGGAGTTGTTGTGGGTTTTCATACATGTCCATCATTATGTTCTCAATTCCCCTGAGATGCCCCAAGTCTGTCGATATGTCGGCAGAGAAGCACCAATAGGCGGGGCCCCTGGAAATGTCTATCGGCATAATGTCGCCGATCAGGCTATTGGTTTTTTCCACCAGAATTGCTGTCTGTTCTTCATCGACGGAGTGAAATGGTGCGCGCAGCTTGTCCATGTCTTCGAGTTTTTTCAGGAAATAATCCACCTTATAAGATTCCAGCGTGTCTAGTTCCCCCGCGAAATGGCGTTTGTATTCGACTCCCCAGCCATGGCATTTTTTTACCGCATGAAGTGTGTACCAGGGCTGAACTATATAGTCGTCGTCGAATTTTGAACGGAAAATCTCCTGCTTGAAAAAAGTCTCCATCGCCTTGCATAGCGGATCGGCGCTCTCTGTCAGGGATTCGGGCATTTCCCTCCAGGCGAAGGCTCTTACATATATGGGCGGATGTGAAAATTCAAAGCTGTTGTGATTGCGCCAGAGGTTCCGCCGTATATCCTGTATTCCTTCTGTTGCAATATCCATGTAGCGTTTTGCCAGGTTCCTTATCAGTGTCTTTTCTGCTGGATTCATGATCGCCTTCTTTGTTTATTTCAGATTTACATGTTATATTATAAAACAGTTGTTACCCAAGGTAAATGTAATTTTATGACATTGTTTTTGTGGTTTTATGATATATTTCAAGGATTATGATTTTGCGATGAGCTCCGCCGGAAAGGTTTTCTGCAGGCCTGACTGGCAATGGGACTGCCAGACGGCTTTCAAAGACTTCGATCTCTGGTGCATACTGGACGGGCGTGGCAAAATGACGACTGGAGGAAAGACTTATAAGCTGTCGGGGGGAGACTGTTTCCTCCTGTATCCGGGCATACGTTTTTTCGCCGACAACGAGCCTGAGGAACCTCTTACCGTCGTGTATGTCCATTTTGATATTTTCAAGACCGGACGGAAAATCAGCACCCTCAAAGAATCTCCTCTGCCGGATTTTCACAGGAGAATCCCGAACTTGCTGTTTTTCGCTTCGCTGCTTCAGAAGATGCTCGGATACTGGTACAGGAACGATACTGACAATGCAGTGCTGTGGCTTGCAGCCGCAATGTGTGAGGCGGGCGGAGGCACGGAAGAAAATCCCTTGGAAAAGGGGAACAATCCGCTGACAGAGGCGGCAAGGCATTTATACAGGCGGATCAATGAGCATCCTGAAGAAAAATATTCTCTCCGGAAAATCGCCAGAACCTGCGGAGCCTGTCCGGAGCATTTCTCCAGGGTATTCAAGAAGAACACAAACTTTTCCTTCCGCGAAGCGGTAACCGCATCAAAAATCAAACGTGCGGAACTGCTCCTGAATTCCACGGATTATTCGGTGACGAAAATATCGGAAATCCTCGGGTTCGGAGACATCTACCAGTTCAGCAAACTCTTTAAAAAGCGAACAGGCGTATCACCGTCTGCAATGCGGAGAGTGTTTTAATAACAGAGGTGATTTCACAACTGGGGATTCAGTAGTCATCCGCCGCGGCGGACAGGAGACAGAATTGAATTTGAACTCAAATCCGCTTTTATTCTGAATCCTGACTGATTTTGAAATTGGCTCAACAGTCAGATCAATGCGGAAAATGGCATCATTTCCATGCTCAAATTGAAAATTGCCCACCGAGGCATAAATTAAAAACATAACATTATGGAAGTTTATATATATGAAAACAGAACAAAAAACATTTCCGGTCAATCTTCTGCTCAGGGGCAGAAAATGCCTTGTGGTGGGTGCCGGCAAAGTGGCGACACGGAAAATAGGCAATCTGATGAGGGTGTCAGCCGACATAACAGTTGTCTCGCCAGATGTCTCAAATGAAATTAAGGATCTTGTCTCAAAGGGTGCGGTTTCATTGTTTCAACGGGAATACCGCGAAGAGGACATTGAAGATTTTTTTCTGGTTTTTGCTGCTACTGATGACAAGAAACTCAATGCGAGGATTTTAAAGGACTGCAATCATAAAAAAGTGCTCTGCTGCGCAATAGACGAGAATTGGAAGGACGGGGTATTTATCACGCCTGCTAGCATTGAGAAGAACGGTGTGACTCTTTCTGTTTCAACCGACGGGGCTGCCTGCAGACGCACAAGGATGATAAAGGAAAATCTTTCACGCCACCTTGAGTTCACGGACAGGACTGAAATGATTATTATCGGTACCGATCAGAATTACATGTCGCTGAAGGAGCGCGAACCGCTGCATCTTGTCGGAGACAGGTTTGATTTTGTCGGGGAAATGCTTTCAAAGCTGATAGGTGTTCACGAGTTCATGCTGGTCAACACCTGCAACAGGATTGAACTGGTCGCGTTTGTTTTCCCGTCCGAATCCCTCGAAAAACTGCTGCTGAAGATTCTCGGTTTCGAGAATGTCAACGAGGATTTGTTTTATGTCAAGGAAGGCTTCGACGCCTTTGCGCATTTCGCCTACGTCTGCTCCGGCCTCATGTCGCAGACCCCGGGCGAGAAGCATATAACAGCGCAGCTTAAGACCGGTCTGGACTACTGTAAAAACAAGGGATGGTGTGGAAGCATGATGCAGGACTGGTTTGACAATACGCTGCATTTGTCCAAGCACATCAGGCAGATTGTCGAACCGCTCTTCAC
>JBAZRS010000737.1:0-2669 GCA_041662825.1 Victivallales bacterium
CCGGAAAGCTCCTTTTTCCGGTTCCAACGCCTGAAGTAGCTGGCGCCGTGACCGTAATCCAGCATTTCAGCGTAACTGACACTGTTGACCTTTCCGATTACATCTTCATCAAGCAAATGTTTGACGGCGCATGCCGCCACGTGATATCTGGCGTTGTGGGTAGTCGCCGCGAAAATTCCGGGGTTGCGCCGCTGTGCGGCAATTATGTCACGGCACTGCTCCAGGTTCACGCAGAGCGGTTTCTCCGAAATACAGGCGATTTTCCGATCCAGCCCCTTCACAATGTAATCACGGTGAAAACAGTCCACAGTGGAAATCAGCAGAAGATCCGGTTTTGTTTCATCGCACATCCGGTCAAAATCACTGTATCGCGGCAAATCAAGTCCGACCGATTCGTTGAATCCGCGCATTTTACCGTCGTCAATATCCATTACAGCGCAGAGCTGATGTGTTTTTGCATAATCTCTTTTCAGCGCCTGAACGAAGGCGCAAATCCGCATGCTGGCACCGACTAAAGCAATTTTTTTCATCTCAAACCTAATGTTTCTATCAGATATTATCAATTACTATCAATAATTATATGGGATATTATTGATTTGTCAATAGTTTTAAAAAAAAATATTTACAAAGAAAATCAGCTTTTCATAATCCCTCAGTCTTTTCTTGAAGACGGGCGAGACGCCCGGGAAAACACAGGCAAGATGCCTGTGCTACTGCGGCGAGACGAACTCGCCCCGGAAAAGACTGAGAGATTATTAGGCTCGGAAAACTCGGTATGCCTCGGACTGTGTGTCGTCAAACGCCCAAGATGCGGGACATGGCGGCAAAGGGAAGAACTCGTGCCTTGAACTCGGCGATTTCATAGTCCTTTTCCCCCATGTGAACCTGATAGAAAACGGGTATGTTGGTCCGTTGGGCAAAGTAGGATATGTTGCGGCTAAGTTGTCTCTCACCCATCTTGCATTCCACAGAGAATTCGGGCTTGTTGTTACGTACGACAACGAAATCCAACTCCCTTCCCTGGGAATCACGCACAAAACGCAATTCCATGAGATCCCCCTCGCGGTCTTCAATCAAATGGCAGTACTTCAGGAGATTTGAGGCCACCAGATTTTCAAACCGTGCAGACGGGGTCGGGCAGACCGACCAGTCCCACATATATAATTTTCGTTCCTTGGTGGCCGCTCTCAACTTCGTGAGACCGTGCGGCTGTATCCTGAAACAGAAATAAAGATTTTCCAGGATGGTGATCCAGCGGTCCATTGTCTCAAAAGCAACCGAAAGATCCTGTCGCAGGTTGTTGATGGACAAAGGCGACCCGATCCGTTCCGGAAGCACCTGCGCACGGAGATCCATTTGCGACACCTCCTTGACATGCTCCAAGCTGATCAGATCCTCATGGATGACTCTGCTCTGGTGTTCCCGCTGCCAACGCTTCCAATGGCGTGTGTTCCCCTTGAGAAAAGGCTCCGGGAATCCCCCGAAATGCAGAAGATGCTCGAGGTCGGCCGAGCTGGGCTGACGGGAAATTTCATAAAGAGACAGGGGGTGAAGGCGATGGTAGTGGTATCTGCCCTGCAGCGAATCCCCGCCCCTGCGATAATGATCCAGGCGGGCGGAGCCCGTAATCAAAAACTGCCGACTCGATTTGTACGTGTCATAGAAACCTTTTACGAGATTACGCCACCCTTTGTACTTGTGGATTTCGTCAATGATGACAAGTCGCTCGCCGCTAGGCAGGGCTCCCTGAAGGAGCATTTTTCTAGATGCCGGATTGTCCCAGTTCAAATAGGCTGGGTTTGTTTCGTTTCCATCCGCCAGCAAACTTAGCGCCAGCGTAGTTTTGCCGACCTGCCTCGGGCCACCCATGAATACCATTTTCTCTCCCAAATCTTCGGATATGGCTGTCTTCAGGTAACGTTCCATACTTCATTCCTGTGTGTTTAAATTCATAGTTACTCTAATATATGCATGCATAAATTAGAGTGTAGTCTAAATATTGCAAGTGCATTAATCCTGTAAATTCCAAAGACAAAGTGCGTCTTGTCATGAAATAAGTTGACACTTTCCAAAAGAAACGAAGGGTTTATGAAATTTGTCAATAGTTTAGAAAAAAATTTGCAAAGAAATTTGAGATAGGCATATTGTTCGCAACAGAAACAGACAACAACGGATAATCATTAAGATATGGCAATTGAATACAAAAAAGATATTGTTTATGAGCACTTGAAACGGGAAATCCTGGATAAGTTGCTCTATCCTGGAAACCGTCTGCCGCGCGAAGTGGAACTGGCCAAGAGGCTGGAGGTGGGACAGGTGACATTACGGAGCGCGCTGGCAAGGCTTGAGGCGGAAGGTCTGATTGATCGGATACCGGGAAAAGGGACGTTTGTGACAGAGATGTCGGAACGCAACACATTCTTGCTTGTATTGCCTGACGGTGCGGAAAATCTGGAAACGCCCAGCAGGTACGTAGCAGCGGGAATAGAAGAGGCGGCGGCACTGAAAGCGGTGACGCTGGAACGCTGTCCGGCCGGGCTCTTGAGCCATTTCAACGAGCGGGAATGCATGGAAATGCTGCAACAGCACCGTATCAGCGGGATACTGTTGGAAACCGGGCTTTCCAGGGTCAGTCCCGACCTGATTCAACGTCTCAAGCAGTTCAAGCT
>JBAZRS010000738.1:0-2644 GCA_041662825.1 Victivallales bacterium
AAAACTATCAACGAGAAGTGGAAATCCCCGCAACATCTATCTTTCAGTCGACACTGCGCGAAGTTTCATTTTGATGAGGCATCTGACGGTTTCGAAGAAACCTGAGAGCCTTACTGAAAACATAAATTTACCGATGGTACTCCCGCGGTATTTTTCAGACAGCTCCTTTAGTTCCTCCAAGGGACTGTTGATGACATCGCCCATGTTGAATATGTAACACGGGAATACATGGTCATCCCCCCGGATGTCGAACATATAAACATTGTAATAGCTCTTCACCAGTTCCTTTTGCATGTAATCCAGCCTGTGATCGGTCGTAAGGTGGAAAATCGGGACGCTGGAATCCAGCATAAACGTCGGCAGGTGATAGTATTTGGAATATCCGGGATCGTTCAAATGCCTGTATAAAAGAGGATTGTGGTCCGGATCGTGTTTCGGGTTGCTCTGGAGCGAAATATGGTAGAGACTGAACTGTCCGGTGAAGGAGAAAACAGCTTCCGCCTTCAAAAGAACCCCGAAGAGTATTGCCGCATATCCGCCCGATGAAGAGCCGACGGTGATGACTTTCATGTCCTTGGCTTCAGATTTCAGGAATTCAAAAAGCTTGTCGCAGGTGTTCAGATCATTGTTGATCCCCTCCACGTAAAACTCCTTGAACACGTCCCGGACGAATATGTGTTTTCTCGCTCTGTTGACTCTGTTCTTCCTCCATTCATAGCGGTTCCCCCTGACAATAATCCTCTCGAAATCCTCGTCGTTCTCGCACATGGCGTCTATTCCGTTGCTGGAGAAGTAGATTGCACAGATATCGGTATCCGCCTCAGCGTTGGTTTCAATCAGGTAATTGGGCATGTCCTGGTAGCAATGCCGCACAACCGCCTTCTGCGTATGATGAACATTAACATTTTCTTCCGGCATCAAAATCACTCCTTCAAATTTAAACCACGAAACAACTGAAGCAGCAAAGCCGCAACCAATTTTGCAACCACAGAACACACGGAAAACACAGAAAATAATAAACCACGAAACACGCTAATCACACGAAAAAGACTCTAACAAATATTTGCTGCCCTCTGTCGTCCGTCTTCTGTCATCTGATTTCTCCACATCTCGCTACACGCTACTTGCTCCTCCCCTCACTTTTCATACTCTTTCCAGCTTGAGTCCGGTGAGAGGCTGGGGCCGGAGAGGTGCTTTGGCTCGCCGTCAATCTCCAGTTTGATGACCGTGTACGGGGTATCCGGCGGATTTTCCGGCAGGTTCTTAAGCAGCAATATGTGATCCTGCTGTTCGAAATCGAGATTGAAACTGCCGTTGAGCAGGGTCGCTGTTTTGACTCTGCAGTGCAGCCGGCTCAGACGGAATTCGCGTCCGGTCCAGAATCTGGTCCAGACATAAAGGTTGTTGCCACGAACAGTCATCATCCCGAAATAGTATCCGCGTCCGACAGTTCCCGCACGCGTGCCGTAAAGCGCTTCGCCGTTGCGCTGAAGCCAGGCGCCGACCTCGCGCAGATTCCGAACGCATTCCGCCGGGATCAGACCGTCGGCGTCCGGTCCGACGTTCAGGAGGAGATTGCCGCCGCTCTGTGCGCAGGTTCCAAGCATTCCTATGATGTCTGTAGCGGTTTTCCATTCGTTGGCGCCTTTGTAGAATCCCCAGCTGCCGTTGAGAGTCATGCACGCCTCCCAGTCGCGTCCGCTCGGATCGGGCTTGATGTGTTCTTCGGGTGTGCCGAAATCCTCGGGCGTGTCCGATCGGTTGTTGATGATGATGCCGGGCTGGAGTTTACGCACCATTTCATTGAGGCCGCTGTCGCGCCAGAAATACTGTTCGCGCAGTTTGAAGAAACAGCCGTCGTACCACAGGATGTCGATCTTTCCGTAGCGCGTGCAGAGTTCACGCACCTGCGCCATGGAATAGTCAACGAAACGTTTGCGCGCCTCAAGGTCGTCAATGCCCCGCATGTCGCCATCAGGATGGTTCCAGTCGACCAGTGAGAAATATATGCCGACCTTGAGTCCTTCGGCCCGGCAGGCGGCGACATATTCCGCGACGAAATCCCGTTTTGCAGCGGTTTTGGCAGAGTTGTAAGCAGTGGTTTCGGTGTCCCACATGCAGAAGCCGTCATGATGCTTTGCGGTGAGCACCATGTATTTCATCCCTGCTTCCCGTGCGGTTTTCGCCCAGTTAGAGGCGTTGAAGTAGCGGGGATTGAATTCCTGCGCCAGTTGCCTGTAGTCTTCCTGCGGGAGTCCTTCGAAATTCAAAGCCCATTCGCTGCGCCCGGGCAGGGCGTAGAGGCCCCAGTGGATGAACATCCCGTATTTGGCGTCGCGCCACCACTGCATGCGCTGATCAGCATTGGCAGTTGATTTTATTTTTTTCTGCTTTTTCATTTTGTGTTCCTTATTTGCCTGTATTTGAAATTGAATTTTTGGATCGCTGGCATCTTGCCGGCATCTTTCGTCTTTTCAATCTTACTTCACAAAAACATTATGCCAGCAAGATGTTTACCCGCCCCTGGCGGCGCCGAAGGCGACCAGGGCTGGCGTTCCGAAAAGTCCCGGCTAATCCGGGTAAGCTCATCGTATAGGAATTTCAAAGTTTCTGAATATCCAATATTCAACAAGGAATGTCCAAT
>JBAZRS010000739.1:0-560 GCA_041662825.1 Victivallales bacterium
GGCAAGATCTTTGTTCTCGATCTTCCGGATGTGATCCGCATCCGTACCGGCGAGCGCGGAGGGAAGGCCATCGGTTAATCCTCGAGGAGATGTTTGTCGAACAGAGCGAACATCAGAAAAAATTCTCTAAGCATGAGCCGAAGACCGAAAGATACAGAAGCGGACAAGCAGAACCTGTTGGATTATCTCCTGTCCGTTTATGAAAGGTTCCTCATCAAAGACGCCCTGAGGCAGGCCCAGGGGAATGCCGCCTTGGCCGCTGAAATTTTGGGCACGACGAAACGCATTATTCGACTCAGGGTCAGCAAGTATCAGATCGACATGAAAGAGTTCTTCAACAACGGCAAGAGAAAAAACAGATCGAAGAAAACAAAGCAAGATGATGGAGGTCAACATGTTCGAATGCAGGAATGAAAAGGACGTTATGACGATTGTCAAAGACAGGGGTGTCAGTTTTATTCAATACTGGTTCGTTGACGTCCTGGGTGTCTTGAAAAGTTTTGCCATCACCCCTTCGGAATTGCAGGAAGGCTTAACGGAGGGCATGGGATTTGACGGCT
>JBAZRS010000739.1:570-2640 GCA_041662825.1 Victivallales bacterium
TCGCCAAGCCCGATCCGACAACTTTTCAGTTTTTACCCTGGAGGGGGGCGGAAAAACCCGTAGCGCGGATGTTCTGCGACATCCTGAATCCCGATGGGACGCCTTATGAAGGGGATCCCAGATACGCCTTGAAAAGGGTGCTGAAGAAAGCCGCGGAGATGGGCTACACCTTTTACGCGGGCCCCGAACTGGAATATTTCTATTTTGCGAACGACGAATCCCCGAAAATTATAGATAAGGGAGGATACTTTGACACGCGACCGCTGGACGCGGGCAGTGACCTGCGGCGAGATACGATCTTTGCCCTCCAGGATATGGGAGTCCAGATCGAATACAGCCATCATGAGGTCGCTCCCAGCCAGCACGAAATCGATATGCGCTACGACGAGGGGCTCAGGATGGCCGACAAGACCATCACCCTGAGGACGGTGGTGAAGGAATTCGCACGGCAGCACGGATATTACGCGACGTTCATGCCCAAGCCCATTTTCGGCCAGAATGGAAGCGGAATGCATACCCACCAATCGCTTTTCAAGGGAAGCAGGAATGCCTTCTTCGACGCCAAAGACAAGTACCATCTCTCCGACGTGGGGAAATGTTACATCGCCGGCATCCTGCATCACGCCAGGGAAATCACCGCTGTTTTGAATCAGTGGGTCAATTCCTACAAGAGACTGGTTCCCGGCTATGAGGCGCCGGTTTACATGTCTTGGGCAAGACGAAACCGTTCGGCATTGGTCAGAGTCCCCATGTACAAACCGGGAAAGGAAAAGGCGACGCGGATCGAATTCCGGTCCCCCGACCCGGCCTGCAATCCCTATCTGGCCTTTGCCGTCATGCTTGCTGCTGGTCTCAAAGGGATTCAGGACAAGTATGTTCTTCCGGAACCGATCGAGGAAGACATCTATGACCTCAGCCCGGATAAACGAAAAAAGCTGAAGATCCACGAACTCCCCGGGAGCCTTGACGAGGCCGTTTCCCTGCTGGAGAAATCGGCGCTGGTGAAGGAAGCCCTGGGCGATCACATATTCAATAAGTTCATTGAAAACAAAAAGATTGAGTGGGATCGATACCGTATCCATGTTTCCGGGTATGAGATCGAGAGATACCTGCCGATCCTGTAGGAAATTATCGAAGAGATATTTTTAAGGTTACAGCATTGCTGATCAAGGAGGTCCATGATGAAAAAAAACGCGAGATATTTTTTGTACCTACTGTCCATCCTGAGCATCCTGGGGCTGATGATAGTAGTCTCTCCTGCCTGGTCGCAAGAGGCAAAACCCGAAACAAAAGCCGCGACGGCAACGACCGCGACAAGTCAACCGGCACAGGCGGCGGAAGAGGACAAGCCAACGGGCGAGCTGTCCGTCTCGGGGCTTACAAAGTATATCTGGAGAGGTTACGAGAACACGAGAAACAGCATCGTTGTCCAGCCCTCCATGACCGTCGGCTATAAAGGCTTCAGCGCCAATCTCCGGGGGAACCTCGACACAAGCCCGTACGCTCAGTCGAATATCAATTATTCCAGCACTTGGACGGAAACGGACTTGACCCTTTCTTACAGCAAGACGTTCGGGATTCTTAATGCGGGCGTGGGCTATATCTATTATTCCCTCGGCGCACCCAATGCCGGGGGGGTGAAGCCGCCGGACTCGCAGGAAGTCTTCGTGACGCTCGGTCTGAACACACTGCTCACCCCGACGCTGACCGCCTACAAAGAGGTCGATCATTACCGGCAGTACTACTTCCTCCTCGGGGTATCCCATGCCTTTGAATTTAACAAGCGGGTTTCCCTGAAGCTGGGCGCCTCCGCCAGCTACCTGCAGAGCGACTATGCCGACGCGGTCCTTTTCAATGCAGGGGGCGGCTATGGGGGGTATCCGAAATTCACCGACAACTACCAGGCCACCAACGACAAGTTCAGCAATTTCCATGACGGGCTGCTAACGGCCAGTCTTCCGATCAGCCTGGTCAAGTATATCACCGTAGCACCCACGGTGTCTTATGCCTTTCCGCTCACGAATGATGCCAAGAATGAAATCAAGGCCCGCGGGAAGCAGGCGAACCCCG
>JBAZRS010000740.1:0-2632 GCA_041662825.1 Victivallales bacterium
CATCCTTGAAGCGCCCGTCCTTTTTCAGCAGAAGAACCTGCAGTTCAATCTGCGGGGGTTTAGAAAACTCGGAGATATGGCTCAGATAATAATCATTCACTTCCTTTGGGGTGACATTCACAATCCTGTAGCAGAATTCCTGAATGAGAATGTCTACTGCAATCCTCTCATAAGCCTTAGTCTTGAGATCCTTGACCGTTATTCCTTCGGCCAGGGCTTTCTTCTCCAATTTCTTGCGGTCTCCGCCCGCCATGTTTGCGGCCAGGCCGTCAAGCATGTCTTCAATGTACTGGTCGGGAATTTTATATTCCTTATCCCTGAATTCCTGAAAAAAAAGCTTTCTCTCTACAAGCTCTTTCGTCTTCTTCATGCGGAGCTTTTCCACTTCACGGGTAAGCTCATTGCCTTTGAAAACCATCGACAGCTTCTGCTCCTCATTCGACGATTCAAGGACAACTTCATAAAGAGTTATCGGAATTCCGTTGACCGTCGCCAGGACGGAGCTGAGGAAAACAGGAGTCTTGTTTTTATCATCGGCCGAATACGCAATTGAGGAAATCGCCATCAGCAGCATTGCCAGAAAGAAGAAATATTTATTACCCGTCATATGTTCCAAAACTCCATGTTTGCAAGTTAGTGTCGTTCAGGTCATTACAATCGTCAAAGCCGTTCAGCGGCCTCAGCCTCCGCATCCATTCGATATCAGATGTTCAAAGTTAGTTCCTTCCTGACTACCGCCCGCTGATTACTGATTACCGGTCACCGATTACTGGTCAATGGTCACTCCTCCGGCATCCCGCTTCTCAATGACATCGGGGCTACATTAACGGCTGGCCTTACATAAATCAAATCCCTGATAGAACTCCCATCCCAGAGGCAGGGATTCAGAAAAACCAGATTGGCAACGGGAATTTCGCTGAACAGGACAGCCCTTTCAAGTATTTCATCAGGCAGAATTGAAGCATCCCTCTGGAATGCCGCGATTCTTATACCCGGAAACATTTTCATCAGTCCTGCCGCGGAAAATGCACCAGTGAGCTCCTCGGCCGGCAAAAACTCTCCGCCTTTCAGCATAACACCTGCACTGTAAATCCGGTCTCCTTCAAGCGGATAGGTAACCGCAACCCTTTCATCCACGGAAAGTTTCATCTCAGAGGCTATCGCATAAGCTGAAGGAATCCCCCTGCACAGCATGTCTGTCCTCCCGAATGCAATTCCGGAGACAAGTGCCGACACTATCCTGAGACCGGTGTAATTGCCGGGACCTGTTCCCGCAGTCCACCGCTTCACATCATTCAGGGTAATGTTTTCCCCCTTAAGGCAGTCTACAAGCCTGGGAAGAAGACTTGATGAGTCGCGCCCGCGCATCTGGAAGGATGTGCTGAATATAATCTTTTTTTCAGGAAAAAGTCCGGCTGAAAAACACGCCTCCTTGCCTGAAAGGTCTATGGCCGCCCAAAACTCCAAGATGAAATCTCCTTCTTTTCCTTGTTCGATTCCCACTATAGTTTTTCATTCAAATAAATTCAAAGCATGAATTTATTTGAATGAAAAACTATATCAGGAATGCCATTTTACCGGGGAGGACGTTGTCAGCTCTGATAAAACTTTTTTGAAAATATCCATGCCGGCATGAACAGGAGCAGCAGGCAGGAGGCTTCATCCATGAATCCGGCAAATGCACAGGCCGATGACTGAAAGATAATGAGATTCCTGATCGAATCTCCGATAAAAGCCGGGACTTTGGATGTTTTATATTTTAAATGGAGTACGAGTATATTTTTCAGGGCGCTCGCGGCAAGAATGACAGAAAGAGTCACGGCGAAACATATGCTCGGTGTAATTTCCCCCATGAGATCCATCATTTCCGATGAAAAATAAAAACCCGCCGGAATCCACAGCACAGCCAAGACTGCTATCAGCCATCCGCCAAGAAGCACAGTCTTCCTTCTTCCTTCCTCAACTTCAACCTGGGCTGAAACAGAAATCCAGAATACATATGTCACCAGGAAAACAACCGCAGGAAAAAGGATGTCCGAAGACAGCATCCTGGAATGCGCCGCAAAAAGGCCCAGGAGAAGCCCCATCATCCTGCAAAGCGCGAGGCTGGCGGGCCCAAGGAAAGGGACATTTTTGACCCGGAAATTATACCCGTATATCAGCATTACCAGGATGATGCCGGCAAGGAACGCCTCTTTCCCGCAGAGCAATGAAAGCAGAAGCCCGGATAAACCGAAGGCGAAAGCTGCGAACTTCGCAGACCTGACGCTTATCCGACCGGACGGCAGCGGACGCCGAGGACGCTCACGCATGTCAGTCTCAAGATCCGCAATATCGTTTGTGACAAGTCCGAACGCGTAAAATGAAAGGACTGCGAGTATGAGGAATACAAAGAGGGGGGAATCAATTTTACCGTTCATGACAAGATATGCAAAAACCGCATCTCCCGGCACCGTGAAAAGGTTTGGAAATCTAATCAGGAATAGCCAGGCCTTGAATTTCAACAAGCTGTCTGCAGTATTAATTTTCATTTACGAATCTTTCTGGACTTAACCGGCTCCGCCGGGATTTAATCTCTTTTGAACTGTAGCGACTATTGCGTCTTTAGCGTTAATTTTCTTAACGCAAGAGG
>JBAZRS010000741.1:0-735 GCA_041662825.1 Victivallales bacterium
CGGACTGCTGGCGGGAAATGATAAAGCCGCAGCTTGCCAAAGTCGTTCGCGCCGGGAAAAAGCGGGGATTGTGGGTGGCATACCATTCATGCGGATCGATATATCTGATTATTCCAGATCTCATTGAAATCGGAGTTGATGTCCTCAACCCGATACAGTGCAACTGTCCGGGAATGAATCCTCTTGAGTTGAAAAGGGAATTCGGCTACAGGCTGGCGTTCATGGGCGGACTCGACACTCAGGAACTCCTCCCCAAGGGCTCAGTAAGCGAAGTTCGCAGACAGACGGAGAACCTGATCAGTGGGATGACGGAAGGCGGAGGAGGCTATATCCTCGCCGCATCACACACGGTTCCCCCGGAAACGCCGCTCGAGAATATTTTTGCGATGTATGAAGTGGCGGGAATTAGACGCACCGAGATTTTTGACAGGGCGGCCGGAATCAGAAGTCAGGCGGGAACGCAAATCGCCATGTCCTGTAATAAATGAATTTCATGGTTGTATATAAAAGGAGAATATTATGCCATACGCAATGTTGGACAGGGACAGTCTCAGTATCAAATCCTTGAAGGACAGATACAGCAAGGTCAATATCGAGAGGGATCACCTCACTATCGATTCAAAGGTCGGGAAATTCAAGGGTGACGACGCGAAACTCCTGAAGGAGACCGTGGACCGGATAAGGAAGGCGAGAAAGAACAAAAAGTCGGTGATGCTCACCTTTGGGGCCCACTCC
>JBAZRS010000741.1:745-2630 GCA_041662825.1 Victivallales bacterium
AAAGTTCATCGAGGACGGCTGGGTCACCCATCTCGCTACTAACGGGGCTGGAATAATCCACGATTGGGAATTCTCCTATCATGGCAACACCAGTGAAGACGTATCTGCGAATGTGAAAAACGGGGAATTCGGGATCTGGCAGGAAACCGGGTTTTTCATAAATCTGGCTATTGTCGTGGGCGCATATGAAGGGCTCGGATACGGCGAGTCGGTCGGAGCGATGATCCATAACGAATGCCTTCAGATTCCCGACAGTAAGGAACTCCTGGCGGCGATCAGGAATACCAAGGATTTGGAAAAATCTGCGGCTGCCGCAGATTTACTTTATACTATTAATAAATTTTCGTTGGCCTCCGGGCCAATGAAAATTTTGCACCCCTATAAGAAATACAGCGTGCAAGCCGCGGCCTACCGTCTCGGAGTCTCCTTCACCGGACATCCTATGTTCGGACACGACATAATCTACAACCATCCGATGAACCATGGTGCAGCAATCGGCAGGACTGCGCTCCGGGATTTCCTGGTGTACGCGAAACAGGTCGGCAATCTCGACGGCGGAGTCTACATGTCCGTAGGTTCGGCGGTGATGTCGCCGATGATCTTCGAGAAATCGCTTTCAATGTCGCAGAACCTCCTGATCCAGGAAGGAAAGCATATAGACAACCATTTCATGCTGGTGGTCGACCTTGCGAAAAGCACCTGGGACTGGAGCAAGGCGGGCGAACCCCCGATGGACAATCCCGCATATTATCTGCGCTACTGCAAGACCTTCAGCCGGATGGGCGGCACGATGAGATACCTCTCCGCCGACAACCGCGACTTCCTGATCAACCTGTACGGGGAGCTGAAGTAAGAATATTTTTTTACAAGGTAAAAAAATAAAACAGGATATGATACATTCACATCCAAAGGAAGGGCAATGCTTTCCAGGGCACAATGTCCGGGTTTTGCGATTGGACGCCTTAATCATTAGCTAAAAAGACATGAAGCAATCACTCAAAATTATTATTGGTATAGTTTGCGTTGCAGTAATTCTTTTCCTAGTCTGGCAAATGCTGTTCGAGGCTAACATAAACAATAGGCTCAGCAAAGAAGCCGTAGCAAAAATACATAATGAAGTCGCCTTAGCCGATTCTGCCGAGCGGGTTACCGCAATTTACGAGAAGACCAAGACCTTCCGAAATACAATCAGAACAGATGTTTTCAAAAACACGTGGGTGATCGGCATGCCTTTTGAATTCGGTGCTTCTGACTGGATTTTATACATTCAGTATGACATGCAAAACAAAGTATCGTCTGTTGCGATTCGAACATCTGACGGAATGCACTCCAAACCAGCTAATTCACCTAAAGACAAGGGAGACTTTGTGATTCCAAAAGTCGCAAAGGAATAGAAAGAAGCAAAAGTTTTCGGAAAAGAGTCTTCAGTCTTCGCCTTGGAGGCTACGCCCTGACAAGGAGAAAGAACCGCTTTTTCAAAAGGGTTTGTCTCAACCGAGTAAGAAGCGAGGGGAAGAATATACTTGATAACTTTCTTCGTGCCCTTCGTTTCTTCGTGGTTAAAAAACTTTGTGTCTCAGTGTCTCTGTGAGAGAATAAAGGAATTAGAATTTGACAGATTTATCTTTCGCCCAGTCTGCCAGCTGTTCTCTGAAGATTTTCGCGTTGTGTCTGATGTCTACTGGGAAGGCCGGATGGAAGAGGAAATGCGAGATTCGCAGAGTGAAATCATGGTCTGCGCCCAGGTTGTTGAGTTCGTCGATGAACTTCGTCTTTTCATCTTCGCCGGTTGGCATTTTTCCGGATTTAGGTTCAATGATTATCACAGGCGTCTGCCGTCCTTCCGGACCGACACCCACCAGGGCGCTGCGCGAGACGTCCGGAT
>JBAZRS010000742.1:0-2626 GCA_041662825.1 Victivallales bacterium
GGAATTTTTTCAGGATTGCCCTTGCAGTAGCCGTGGGACGGTCTTACGACTCGGCTCCGGTCACGCCGGTTTTCTGGCTGAACGATACAAACGATTTCACATTCGAGAAATACACTGAAGACACTATTCCGAGAAGGCACTGCGTGCGTTTCTGGAAAACCCGCCTGGTTGACGTGGACGGAAACGCCCTCTATGTCGGCGCATCAGGGAATACTGAAGGGTGGGGAAGCCTTGATATCGCAGGTGAAAGGAGCATGCTGCTTGAAGATTTGAATGGCACCGGGCTTTTAAGCTATTTCTCCGTAGAAAAACTGAGGGAGCCGGGAGCATCGCATAAGACTTTCCGTGTCCGTTACTTCACCGACGGCATGACCGCCGTCATAATCCTGAAATAGACATTAATACCGAGTTGCATTCTTTCGGATAGTAATTCATGAAAGATAAAGAACAGCCCTTGCGGGCTTAACTACGAACAAATAATTCGTTTGTAGTCAATGCCGCAAGGCATGTTCTTGCCATTTGATTGCGACTTAGTATAACCTCTGCCGGGCGGGCAAAAAAAGGGCTGGCGGCCGCGAGGCCGCCAGCCCTTAGTCATAATGTATTATACGACACCAAGATCAATCATCGCGTCTGCGACTTTTTTGAATACTGCAATGTTTGCGCCGTTCACGTAGTTTCCGGGCGTTCCGTACATTTCAGCAGCTTCATATGCTGATTTATGGATGTTGACCATGATCTGATGGAGCCTGCCGTCGACTTCATCTTTCTCCCATTTGAGCCTCATGGCATTCTGGGACATTTCGAGACCGGATGTCGCAACGCCGCCGGCGTTTGCCGCTTTTCCGGGACCGTACATGACCTTGTTCTTGAGGAAGACTTCGATTGCTTCAGGTGTTGAAGGCATGTTGGCGCCTTCCGACACGCAGACGCAGCCGTTTTTCACAAGGGCCTTGGCGTCTTCACCGCTGATTTCGTTCTGCGTGGCAGACGGGAATGCGGCTTCCGCAGGGGCAAGACCCCACGGTTTCTTGCCCTCATGGAACGCGGCGTTCTTGAATTTCGTCGCATATTCGCTTATGCGCCCGCGATGGATGTTCTTGAGCTCCATTATGTACTGGAGTTTTTCCTCGTCAATTCCGTCCTTGTCTATGATAGTGCCTGCGGAATCGGAAACTGAAACGACTTTTCCGCCGAGCTGGCTTACTTTTTCAACCGTGTACTGGGCGACGTTTCCGGAACCGGAAACAAGAACTGTCATCCCCTTGAAGGATTTGCCTTTGGTCTTCAGCATTTCCTCGGCGAAATATGTGGCGCCGTATCCGGTGGCTTCCGGACGGATGAGGCTTCCGCCCCAGTTGAGGGCCTTCCCCGTGAGGACGCATTCATTGCTGGTGACAATCCTCTTGTACTGCCCCTGGAGGTAGCCGATTTCGCGTCCACCGACTCCTATGTCACCCGCCGGCACATCCGTGTCTGAACCGATATGGCGATAGAGTTCGGTCATGAAACTCTGGCAGAAACGCATGACTTCGTTGTCGGATTTCCCTTTGGGATCAAAATTGCATCCGCCCTTTCCGCCTCCCATTGGGAGTCCGGTAAGGCTGTTTTTGAAAATCTGTTCGAATCCAAGGAACTTCAAGATTCCGAGGTTCACCGACGGGTGGAATCTGAGTCCTCCCTTGTAGGGTCCGATGGCGCTGTTGAACTGCACCCTGTAGCCCCTGTTAACCTGAACCTGACCTTTGTCGTCAATCCAGGCGACTCTGAAAGATATGGCTCTTTCCGGTTCCGTGATTCTTTCCAGAATCCTGTGTTTCTCGTACTTGGATTCCTTGTCCATCAGCAGACTCAGGGATTCAAGGACTTCCTTTGCGGCCTGGAGAAACTCTTTCTCCCAGGGATAGGTCTCATGCAGGTTGTTCAGCACTCTTACAACATAAGAGTTCATACTTTCCTCCATTTGGGTTTTTTATCCGCCCCACCCTTTCCGTGGATCTACGGAAAACTTCGAGTATAGGCGGAATGATGAAGATAAAATGTATCTCATTAAAGATAAATCAAAGCAGAATAAGAAGAAAACACGTTAAAGCTCAAGCCCGGTCAAATGCGAATCAGGGGCTCCCTTTGCCTATGGAAATGATTCCCTGCTGCTCAAGGGCGTTGACATGCATGAAAACAGAATGGTTCTTCTTGATCTCACTGGTATCGGCCACATATATTGATTCGGCCCACGCCTCCGAACCGGGTATCATCTCCGTAAGCTTATTCGGGGCCCTCATCAGGAGATTTTCATTGATTGTGTAGTCTTTGCTTTTCGGATAAACCGCCATGTAGAGCACTTCCATCTCGACAAGGTCGTTGAAAAAATGGGTGCCCAGGGAAATGTCGGGCGTAAGCCCCTCATGCATGGCGACTATTTCACAGAGCACGGATGCGTTTTTGATCTCCGCGAAGGAGACAGGTATTCCGAGCGCAGGCATTTTAGTGCCCCATCGTCCTGGACCTATGAGGACAATTTTCAGATCCTTGCCTTTTCCGCTTTCGTGATTTGTTATTTCACCTATTATCCTGGCGACCGAATAGCGCTCCTGCATGGACATGAGCCCGTATTTCGACGGCAGAA
>JBAZRS010000743.1:0-2611 GCA_041662825.1 Victivallales bacterium
GTGCATATAGACGGCCTTGTCGGTTGAGAAGCCGAGTTTGTTCTTCAGTTCTTCAATCTTCTTCCTGTCGCCCAGCCGGGGATGATACTGCTTGAGATAATGGGACGGGGAATTGCAGAGCGAGCGGCCATAGGCGCCTGCCATGCGGTCAATGAATTGCCCGTAAGGTTCTTTATAGGCGATCTTGAGCGTATAGTCGTCAATTTTGGTGAACTCCGGGGCTTTACCCATATACATGAATACGCCCTGGGGCTCCGGATTCAGACTCTTGTCGCATTGTTCCAGCTCCCAGCAGTACATGATGTCGTCCACGGTGAAAGGAGCGCCGTCCGACCATTTCATTCCCTTGCGCATGACGAACGTGAACTCACGGTCGTCCGGTGAAATGGAAAATTTTTTGCATATGTGCGGGACAATCGGGTAGCCGTTAGGCGAGAATCTGACCAGGTTAGGGTAACCGAGGCGGTTCATTATGCTGGTGGCGTCAGTTGCGGAGTTCGCAAGGCGGAACCATGTTCCGCCGTAATTGCGCTCATGGTCGACCCCTTCCAAAACCAGCGGTTCCGACGCAATACGCTCAGACAGGGGCGGCAGTTTCCCCTCAAGGACAAGCTCATGCAGGACAGGCGCTTCATTCCTGGGGAACCATGAGGAGTTTTTCCCTTCGGAATAATCAACTTCCCTGACTATGACCAGCGGATTGGACGGATCGATGTCGACCGTGCGGAGTTTTTCGACATTTTCAATCTGCTCTGCTGGGCGGGACGCAATTTTCTTAGGCAGCTGAGGACGCATCAGTGCAGATACGCTTTCAAACATGATGCCGAACCCGGCCGCAACGGCTATCAGAAGCAAGGCAGATTTGGAAAGCGCATTGAATTTCATCTCGTCCTCATGTGTTATAGACATGGATATATTATAGCAAGACGCTTCTGTTAGCCATATATGATTTACGGATTAAGATGGACTTTACACAGTTTTACTCTTGCGTGAGGCAATTTCAAAATTGCCTCAGGCGAGTTGATTTCTTAAGTTGGAGTTCACGACTTTAGTCGTGCATCTTATTGATGATAAGACACAACTGAAGTTGTGAACTCCAACGGGAGACATTACCATAGCAACATTTTCCTGTATTTGAAATCAGCTCGAGCATTAGAAAGCCATGAAAAAGACGCTTTTGTTCAACGGCTCCTCTTTCCCTTTTGTCTCATAAGGCAGATCATCGGTGCGGAACGGTGTCGCCGGCCATCCGTCTTTGTTGTACAGGTTGCAGCCTTCCGGATTGGCCTCCCAGGCATAGCGGACATTTTTCGGGTTCTTCACCTTTTCACTCCATACAATCACGGAATCAGCATCCACTTTGGCATTAGCCCAGACATAAACATTGTCGTCCCCTGCGACCGCGAAATAGTCCAGCGGCTGGTTTACTGGCGTCGCTTTGACGTTGCTTCCTTCGCGTTTCCCGCTCATGAGCCCCTTTCCGACACCGTCAAAGATAATCCGGATCTTGTCCCCTTCGACCTTCTTCTCCTTGAAGGTCGGGCCGCGCCAGACAATTTCCTTGCCATAGGTCTTGGCAAGTGCGATTGCGGCAAGACGTTCGCCGGGAATGTTTTTCAGCATCGGATGCGTATTCCCCTTTTCATGATGATCAATTGTGACCGCAATCGCGCAATTGTCCGTTGTGTCGGCGACAAAACGCTGGGCATCTCGAATCTCTGCATTCGCGCTTCCCTGAGATGGGGCGACCTTTGACCGGTCTATCTCCCTGCCCCAGTCCTGGATCTGGACGATATAGAAAGGCAGACTGGCAGCCGCTTCCCCATTGCCCTGTTTCCAGTATTTGCGCCAGTCGGAAATGAGCAGGGGAAGGAGCTCCCGGTACTGCCATGCCCTTCCGGCGTTACCTTCACCCTGATCCCAGATAAACCCCTTGACCGTAATCTTTGTCAACGGGGCGATCATACCATTGAATCCGGTGTTCGGATGCTGGCGGCTCTTGACAGGCTCTTTTGGCAAGGCACTAGGATTTTTCAGGCGCTCCATCTGCTTCTTATCGCCTTTGGCTTCGGCTTTAGCATATTCCTCGTCCATATATTTCTGCAGTTTTTCCTTGCTGTAGTTCTTCTGTACCTCGGCACAATTCTCAACTATCCTCCTGCCGGTTTCGATTGACCGCAAAGCATCCATGCTCATCCAGGTTTCAATACCGGACCCGCCGATATTGCTGCGGATGAACCCGATGGGCACGTTAAGTTCGCGGTGCAGCATCCGCGCAAAGAAAAAACCTACGCCGGAGGGCCTCAGCTTCGAGAGATCGACAGTCTTATCTAACGGCGTCCAAGTCGCCTGAACCTGGACATCCGGATTTTCCGCAAACGGGGAAGTCACCTCGGCTATGCACATATAGCGGATGTTGGGATAGTCGGTTGTTTCGACAACCTGCTGCCAGAGTTCCGGGGACGCTTCCTTGACCCGCTCCACACCGACACCCATGTTGGATTGGCCGCCGCAGATCCAGACATCTCCCACGACTACGTTCTTAAAGGTATTATCTTTTCCCTGACCGCTGATTGACAGTTCCTTGCCCGCAGCCTGCGCCTTCATGGGA
>JBAZRS010000744.1:0-2599 GCA_041662825.1 Victivallales bacterium
CACGAACGTTTCGCCTTTCATGCGGATGTCGGAAGGGTTTGCATTTGAGTGGCAGTCGCCGGGATATGCGCGCAAGTTCAACGGCGCACCGTTCACCAGGAATTCGCTCGGTGACGGATTCGCAGTGTCGAGGAGCTCATCCCCGAAGAGTTTTATGGAACTGACGACGCCCCTCTTGTCGCATTCGAATATGAAATCGTCTTTCATCGTGTTCTCCGGCTGTGGTTTGGATATTGTAAAAGATAAAACCGCGAAGCGCCCGGCGCAAGACGCAATCATCAGGGAATCGGTATTATTATCCTACGCCCCTCGCGGAACAAAAAGTTTGAAAAAACAATTTTAACTCTTGATTATGTTATCAATAAAGCTATGATGATTACATAAATCAACAAGTCATTACTGTAACACTATGATTCCATCTGTCAATGACAATCTGCCGGGCCGCCCTGCTGAAAGGCGCAACGAGATAGTGGATTACATCCACGGTATGATCCTTTCCGGGAAAATCAAGCCCGGGGAGAGGCTGCCCGTCAGGCGGAAGCTCCAGGAGAAATTCAATTCCAGCATGTCGACAGTGCAGCAGGCCGTGGACCGGCTCGTGTCCGAAGGTTTCGTGGAGTCCAGGGGCGTAGGCGGTACATTCATCTCTTCCAATCCGCCGCATCTCAACCAGTATGCGGTGATAGTGCCGACGAAGAATATCGACAGCTCAACTTCATTGTTCTGGAGGACTCTGGCCGACTCGTTCACGGAATATGGTTCAAGAATGGATCTCTCATTCAAATATTGTTGCTGGCCTACGGAGCAGGCTTCCACGCCGGAAAACAGGGCGCTTGCGAGGAATGTCTCGCGCCGCAGCATTGCGGGCCTTGTCTTCATCACACCTCCCCTTTCTTATGAGAATGAGAAGCTTGAACTGCTGAACAGCGGGACTGTCCCGCGTGTTGTGATCCTGCCCAGGGAGGGGCTTGGGAAATTCAAGGCGGCTGCAGTGGTACTTGACGATCTTTCATTCATCCGGAAGGCCCTTGATTATTTTATCGGGAACGGACGTAGGAAAGTCGCCGTCATAGTGAACATCAGAAGGGAAAGCTGGTGGACTGACTTCAACGGCGCCGTCAAAGAGAAGAAAATTGAAACAAGGCCCTATTGGAACATCTGCGTTTCCAATGAAGCCAGGGACAGTGTCAGGAACCTTGCGAACCTGCTGATGCAGCTTCCAAGGGAAAAGCGACCGGATGCGCTGCTGATTGCCGATGACAACCTTGCGAAAGCCGCGTTTGCCGGTCTCCGGGATTCGGGATCAGATGCTGTGAAAAACCTGAGGATAATATCGCACTCCAATTTCCCGTTCAGTGTCCATACGCAGCTTCCGGTGAAGTTCCTGGGGTATGATTCGGCGCAGGTGGTGGCGGCGTTAATGAAGGCTCTGGAAAGGCAGCGCAAAGGCGAGAATCCGCTTGAAGTATATGAGAATGTAAATGCAGTTTTTGATGATGAGAGAACGGTGTGATGGCAAGGTTGGCTGATTGCAAATTTGACTGGGATCACCGTCACCTTGGCGGCTCGGTAATCAGCGAACGGCGGTCAGTTATCAGTAAGAGAATTATGTTGGAGTTCACAACTTTAGTTGTGTCTCGTTGGAGTTTTGATTTACGAGCGTGATAACGCTCCGTGGACTGCGGTAATTTATTACCGCTTTGTTTCGCGGATTGTATGGGACGGAATAAATTCCGTCATTAAAGGCGGTAATAAATTACCGCAGTCCATGTGCGAATTTCGCAATTTGCAGAAGAAGGGACGGGAAAGTTCTTGAGTACTAATTTTTCTTAAAACTTTAAATAAAAAGTGAGGTGTTGAAATGAGTGCACGACAAAAGGAAATTATAATGAAGAAGCAGGGGATGAAATGCAATCCAGTTTGTAAATCCATTGTACTCAAGGGATTTACTTTGATCGAGCTGCTGGTGGTGATTGCGATAATCGCAATTCTCGCGTCCATGCTGCTGCCGGCCCTCGGGAAGGCCAGGGACTCCGCAAGGAAAATCACTTGCGCCAACAACGTCAAACAGATCACCCTGGCCACCATCACATATGTCTCCGACTTCAACGAGATTCTTCCTCCCATAGGCAAGGTCAGCTACATGAATATCGGCTCTTACAATTACGATTCCACCGGGGCGTTCTATGTGCTTTACGGTGATTATCTGCGCGGAAACCTGAATGCGCCGGGGCAGACTACGTATTCAAACAGCGTCCGTTTCGCAACTTCTCCTGTCTTCATTTGCCCCTCGAATGTCAGGGCCAACTATTACAGGGTGGCGTACATGATGTGCACCGGTTCCGCAAACGACGTGCCGATGAAGATCGGAAAGCTCGAAACGGTCGCAAATGTGAAACTGCCGGACAAGGTGGCGGCGTTATGGGCCGACAGGTGCAACCTTCAAAACACCGGCAATCAGGGGGGTCCTGTGGAGACGAACCATTACGCGGGCAGCACTCCTGAATCCGGAATACCCGTAGGCGGAAATGTGGGTTCTACGGACGGTTCCGTCCAATGGTTCCCATATAAGGCGGGATACAGTTCCGGCAATTTGGTT
>JBAZRS010000745.1:0-2590 GCA_041662825.1 Victivallales bacterium
CGCACTCCATGGAGCGTTGTCACGCTCGTAAATAAAAAATCCATTTATGCATATGCCTTTAATACGCAACCATCCAGCATGTCCCCCATAGCCTTGGCGAAGGAGGAAGTTTCTTTACGAAGGCGGGCAATCCATCTTGGCAGGCCGAAGCATCTTAGCGAAGGCTGATCATCCAATCATCCATGGGACGTCAGTGAATTATTCCCCCAGAAACTTATTCACATTTGAGGCGAGAGTGCGGCCTCCGGCGATCGCCCTGACAACCAGTGAAGCTCCTGAAACTGAGTCGCCTGCGGCAAAAACACCCTTGATGTTTGTCATGCCGTTTTCATCAATGGCGATTGTTCCGTTGTTGTTAAGCTTTATCCCGATGTCGGAAATCATCCCTTTTTTATCGGCGCCAGTGAATCCCATTGCAATTAGGGCGAGATCGGCCTGGATAATGAATTCTGAGTTCGGAACTTCCTTCATGGTTTTCGGGCGTCCCATGAGATCTGTCTCCCATTCGACCTTGACGCAACGGAGCTGTTTCAGTTTCTTGCCTTCACCATCAAATGATTTTGTCATAATGTTCCACATCCTCTCACAGCCCTCCTTGTGGCTGCTTGAAGTGCGGATGACATAAGGCCATTCGGGCCAGGGGGTGGCATCCGTGCGGTTCTCGGGAGGTTTCGGCATTATCTCTATCTGGGTAACCGACAAAGCTCCCTGGCGGATGGAAGTTCCCACGCAGTCGGAACCAGTGTCTCCGCCTCCGATGACAAGCACCTTCTTCCCTTTTGCGAGAATTTCCTTGCAGGCATAGCTCTCTCTTCCGATACGCTTGTTCTGCTGGGTCAGGAAATCCATCGCCATATGGACTCCGTCAAGTTCACGTCCCGGAATTTTCAGGTCTCTCGGTTCGCGTGCCCCGCAGGCGATGCAGACGGCGTTGAAGCGGCTGAGAAGATAATTGGCAGATATGTCTCTGCCTATGGTGACGCCGGTTTCAAAAACCACGCCCTCGGCAGTCATCAGGTCAATCCTTCTGCGGATTATCTTCTTATCCAGTTTGAAATCAGGAATTCCATAGCGGAGCAAACCTCCGACCTTGAGATCCTGTTCGTAGACGGTGACGCTGTGCCCCATGTGGTTTAACTGGTCGGCAACGGAGAGTCCGGCAGGTCCGGAACCGACGACCGCCACCTTTTGACCGGTTCTTTTCTCCGGAGGCTTCGGGACTATATAACCTTCCTTGTATCCTTTTTCGATCAGGCTTATTTCAATCTGGCGTATGGACACCGGTTCGTCATTCAAACCCACCGTGCAGGCCGCCTCGCAAAGCGCCGGGCAAATCCTTCCGGTGAATTCCGGAAAATTATTCGTTGAATAAAGCAGGTCAAGGGCTTCTTTCCAGTGTCCGTGATAGACCAGGTCGTTCCATTCCGGGATCAGATTGCCCAAAGGGCATCCGCAACCGTGGCAGAACGGAAT
Organism: Victivallales bacterium; assembly: GCA_041662825.1. Classification (GTDB taxonomy): domain Bacteria; phylum Verrucomicrobiota; class Lentisphaeria; order Victivallales; family GWF2-50-93; genus GWF2-50-93. The sequence goes on from JBAZRS010000745.1 coordinate 1,474, forward strand.
TCCGCAGTCCATGCAACGGGCAGACTGCTCCCGAAGTTCATCGTCACTGAGCCGTTTTTCAACTTCATTGAAATCGCGGACACGTTCCTCTTTCGGCCTGTAGCCCGGATCTTTTCTCGGTATTTCAATAAAACCCCTCGGTTTTCCCATAAGTCACCTATTCCTGTTTGACATCGCGTTTTATCTCTTCGTCTTCCTTCATCATCTGACCGAGCACTTTGCGGTATTCCATCGGGAAGACCTTCACAAAAAGCTGCAGTGAGTTTTCCCAGTCATCAAGGATTTTCCGGGCCTTCCTGCTGCCGGTGAGGGCAAAGTGGGTCTCAATCATTTTCCTGAGTTCGAATATGTCCTCTGAAACCACAATCTGCTCAAGGTCGACCATGGACAGGTTGCAGAACTCGTCAAAAGTGTTGGTCTCATCGTAAACATACGCAAGTCCGCCGCTCATTCCGGCGCCGAAATTGACACCCACCGGACCGAGGACGACAATTCTGCCTCCGGTCATGTATTCGCAGCAGTGGTCGCCTGCGCCTTCGATTACGGCCCAGGCCCCGCTGTTTCGTATTGCAAACCTTTCACCGACCTGTCCGTTTATATAGACTTCCCCGCTGGTGGCCCCGTAAAGGAGCACATTTCCGGCGATTGTGTTTTCAGAGGCGTCATAACCCGCCTTTTCAGAAGGCTTGACAATGATTTTCCCTCCCGACAAACCCTTGCCGAGATAGTCGTTGGATTCGCCTACAAGCGTAAATGTGATTCCGTGGGCGAGGAAGGCCCCGAAGCTCTGTCCGGCACAGCCTCTGAATATCGCCTTTATGGTGTCGTCCGGAAGTCCGGCGCTCCCGTAAAGCTTCGCTATTTCGTTGGATATCATTGTCCCGGCCGTCCTGTCGACGTTGCATATCGGGAGTTCCAGTTCAACTGGTTTCTTGTTCTTTATGGAGTCCTTGACTTTGTCCATCAGTCTGACGTCGAAGAACTTGTCTATCCCGTGATCCTGTTTCGTGGAGCATCTTACCGCAAGCCCCGATTCAGCCGGTTTCTGGAAAATGGATGAGAAATCAAGGTTTTTCGTCTTCCAGAAGTCAATGGCCTTGTTGGTCTCAAGCAGATC
>JBAZRS010000746.1:0-2589 GCA_041662825.1 Victivallales bacterium
CCGCCAGAAGGAATGCCAGAAGCTGCGAAGCCTGTGTTTTAAGCTTGAAAATCCTCCCCGGCATGGCCAGTTCGAGTTCAGGACAGTTTTTGAGGCGCACGGCAATCATAATCAGTTACATCGGGATTATCATCGGCGCAGACATCTTGGAAAGGAAAAGCGCTGAAAGGCAGAGTGATGAAAGCAGGAGCCTGGGGACTGTTATCTTCTGGAGCATCTGCCATACGGCCCATGCCGAGGCTATGAATCCCAATGTTGCGGCAATGTCCGAAGTCACCAGGCGGGCATGGGCGAGAACTGTCGGACAGAACGCATAGAGGATCAGGGAAAACGCGGCACCCCCTGGACCGAATAGCTTTCTCGACCAGAAATAAACAAGCAGTCCGAGAATCAGGCTCAGAAGAACAATCATTGTTTTGCCGAGCATGAATATCCTGTCCGGATTGTTCCCCATCTTATAGAGGAAATCATAGGCTGTGAGCCATTCATTTGATTCGACGGATGGGTTTTTCGTGTAAAGAGGGGCGTTCATCTTCTTGTCAAGCAGAAGTGGAATTGCCGCCAGTCGTTGCGGGAGATTCCCGTTTTCCGGATTGATCCTGTAGTCGTCGAAGATCCAGTAGCACAGTCCGCCGGTGACGTGAACGGTCTCATCGAAAGTGGCGGATTCCTGGATGAGGCTTGTGAAAGCGAAGAAAAAATGCATTGACAGAAGGAACGCCACAAGGCCCAATTCCGGGATGAATTTGTATTTATCACCGATCGGCATAACGCAGGGGAAACCTTAATTTCTGATTGTCATTTTGGCATAATTATGTTATATGGTTTTTCAGGCAAACAGAGAAATTGTTTGTCTGAAGAACCATTGATTTACCTGTTTATATCAAGCCAGCGGCGGTGTGCCCAGAGCCACTGTTCGGGATAAAGCCGGATTGTCTTTTCAATTTCAAAGGTGAATTTCTGTGTTATGTCCCTTATATCTTTTTCCTTGTCTCCGGACGGACTGTGAATTATCGGTTCGGAAAGGATGAATTCAAATTTAAAATCGTCGCTGACCCTTTTCGGCATCAAGACCAGGATCGGAACCCCGGTTTTGAGATGCAGAAGGGCGGGGGACGAGTGAGTCCTGGCCGGATGTCCGAAGAAATCAACAACAACACCCTCGTTCTCCCCTGCGTTCTGATCCGCCATTACGGCGATGGAATATCCTTTTTTCAGAGCCACCAGCAGCGGTCTCACAGCGCCTTTTTTTGCAACAACCTCATGCGTGTGCCCTTCGCGGCGGCTGTTTATGTAGTCGCCTATTTTCGGATTGTCGAAAGGCCTCATTACGCTGAGAAGCGGAATGCCGGAACTTATGGTGATTCCCTGTCCTGCCGCCTCCCAGTTCCCGAAATGGGCGCAGATGACTATTGACTGCACGGATTTCCCGTCCGGTGAGAAGAAAAGCTCCTTTGACTTTTCAGAACCGCTTATTGTCAGGATCTTCGCAATGTTTTTCCTTACCATGAGCTGGCGGCACTTGAAGATTTCCAGGCCCACTTTTGCAAAGTGGATAAAGTTTCTGCGGGTGAGTGCGACGGCTTCGGCTTCAGTCTTTACAACTCCCGCATGAAGCAGGTGCTGGATTGTCCTGTTCCTGTGCCTTCTGTCAAAGATGAAAAAGAGGCGCCCCCCCAGTTCGGCAATTTTAAAACAAAGCCACAAGGGCAGTATTTTAACAATGTTCATTGCCAGACGAAAGAAGAAATACTCGAAATTAATCAGGAATGTGCTTTTTTTGCCTCTCATATGTGCATAACTTAACACTTCTCTGGGCATATACCTAATTGAACTTCCTTAAAAATCGCCTATAATTTTACTTTACTTTCGCGCCCAAGCCCTGTAATTTATGCGCCTTTCAATGCGTTTCGGTAGCTCAGCTGGATAGAGCAACGGATTTCTAATCCGTGGGTCGCAGGTTCAAGTCCTGCCCGAAACGCCATTTTTTTGAGATTCAGTCCTGAGCAACCGCCTGAAAAGCCTGCTTATCTTGTAATTCCGGCTTATCCGGTTTATTTTTCCTTCGCTTCGGATAACGGAACTCTGTCCAAATATGATTTAATGGGGGATTTTGATTATGAGAAAGACAACTTTTATTTTGGCGGCGCTTGTGGTGTTTTCGTTCCTTTCTGTTGAACCCGTAAATGCCGACGAAGGCTTTAGGGGGGGCGGCGGTTTCATGATTGGCCGTATAGCCGCGAAAAAACTTAAAAAGATGAGGGAACAGGAGAATTTCGGCGGGGCCGACCAGAACAGGGACGGAAAATTGGACAGGAAGGAAGCGGAATCCGCCAAGAAAACGCACGGGAATTTCATAGACGAAGAGACTTTCAAGAAAATTGACAGCAACGGAGACGGAACTCTGAGCCACGAGGAATGTGAAAAATTCCAGAAAGAAATGGATAAAGAGGAGTCAAAGCCTAAAGCCGCTCCTAAGCCTGAGGCAAACACGGATAAAGACGCGAAAAACTGATGCTTGCACTGCCCTACTTGCCAAGAAGCCCTTCAGCATAAGCCATGAGTTTCGCGTCAAGACAGTCCCCTTTC
>JBAZRS010000747.1:0-2586 GCA_041662825.1 Victivallales bacterium
GTCGCCCTGGGACTGGAGCAAGACCCGTTTTGCAGATGGCGCCTGGAACAATCAGGGCAAGGCCGCCACCGCGAATGAATACCGGGGCGTGTTCGGGGCGCGGACCGCGAAGGGCGGCGGTTCGGGAACAGTCGCGGATTACGTGGCGGAAGCTAAACGGCTTGGCCTCTCCTTTGTGGTATTCCTAGAGGATCTTGAGAAAATCGATGCCGCCGCTTATGCCGTAACGGTCAAGGACTGTGCAGCGGCAACCGACGCTTCCTTCATCGCAATTCCCGGATACATCTTCCGGGACGACACCAATGTGCTGCGCTTCTGCTTTGACACCGCCAAACTGCCTCCGGCGGAAAATCTCACGCCGGAACGCCGTGTCATCTCGCCGAACAACATCGTCGAACAGAACGCCTGGGCGAACGGTTTCGGAATCGCCGGTATGGGATCAATGAAGCTGGACATGAACTACCTTTTCCTTTTCACCTGTGTCGCTCCATACACATACGAGGCGGACAAACTGGTTGACGATGGACTCGCGAAGTACATCGAATCCGAGGGGCTCGGACACATGTATCCTCCGGTGAGTCTGACAATCCTGCGTTCCCCTGCGGAGCTTGAAAAAACTGTCGCAAAGGCTCACATCACGACATACCGCGGCAAGTCGTTGGCGGACTTCCCGGGGGCGGTCGCACGCAAAGTCGAATTTCCGGCCATCTATCTCAGCAACGGTCCGACTATAGAACGCTGGGGCGTTATCGAGGGGAACAACCATCTCAGGCCCGGCGCCAACCGCTTCCGTCTGGAACTCAAGGCGTCAAGTCCGGCCGGACTTGCTGAAATAAGCATCCTGGACGCCCAGACCGGAAAAATCTACCGGCGCTTCAAGCCGGACGGAGCCAAGGAATTCACGGTAAGCCTCGACGACAGCGAAAAAAATTCGCGCCGACTGATCCCCATTGTCACGTCAGCCGACGGGCGCTCCGCTGTCGCAAACACCATCTGGATCGTCCAGGCCGCCAACCGCATCACCATGATGGGCGACCGTCTGATGGGCATGCATCACTCCTACAAACTTTGGGATGAGAGCAGGACGAAACTGGTGATGACTGGCGGATGGCTCGGTCTGCTTTGGATTAAGAACTGGACTCACGGTGCTGGCAATTACCCGTCCAACCCGGTGGAGGAGGAACTTCAGATCCAGGGAATAGACGGAGGAAGACTCCATTCCGGTGCAGTCGATTTTTCCCCCGGGATTGTCACCGCTTCAGGTTCCGAACCCAAGTTTTCGGCGTTCAAGTTCCGGGAGAGTCTGGCTTCGTTTGACACGGCGATCGAGGACTATGTCGGAAACGAGCAGTTCACAGTCGACAAGCGCAAGGACTCAAAAGGAAACTGGTTGAAAATTGCGGGATGGGCGCCTGGCCCGGATCCGCAGGTTCCGATGGAGACCGCCGACATACTGGCACGCGTCTGGGCGACCCGCCCGCGCTACCATGCCGCCGTCGCATCAAACGTCCACGAGTTCCGCTTCACATTCAAGAAAGACACCGAGTTGAAGCGTCTCAGCCTCTGCGGTACGCGGCGTTACGAATATGGCAGTCCGCTCTTCCTGGCGCTAAAAGACGAGGGCGGAAGCATGGCCTGGATGCTGGAACCGAAAGAGAACTTTTCAAGAAAAGGCGTCATGCCGGCGGGCGGATATTTCTATCCGGCCAATGAGCGCGGAGGAGCGGTCGCCGTCGTGAATCTGGGACCGGAGCCGGTCTCCTATGAGTTTGGCATGCCGCATGCTAGAATTTTCATTGACGGAAAAGGCCGTTCGGTGAAGGCGGGTGAAATCCTGTCCGCCAAACTTCTGATTCTTCACCGTCCCTGGAAGGATCAGCGCAACGATGCCTGGCTCCAGACTTATCTGTCCGACTTCGGCGTCGGCGTGATAAAACCGGGATATCCGTTCTCTGTAGAACAGGGAAAACTCCGTTCGACCAACTATTCAATGGAACTGGATTCTGCGGACGGAGGGGCGGCGGTGACGGTCGGGAAGTACAAGCTGCCGCACAACCTGCCGGTGAAAGTCTGCGGCTTGGCGTCAAACGCCATCGCCGGACGATTCGACCTGGATCGCAAACAGTTGCTGATGCTGCCGGTTTTCGAAGAGGCGGCCATGACAAGCGTCAACACCACTCTTGGCGATACAAAACTTTATATAGGAGAGCTGTTCTGCTGCGATAACAGGGATGTGCTGATGTCATGTGTCCAGGACGGCGCCGACAAGCTGCAGCTTGAGCTCCATAACCCGTCCGATAAGGCGCAGAAGGCGAAGTTGACCGCCGTTCCGGGATTTGCGCCGCTTGCAGGCCTTGACAAGACGATTGATGTTCCTCCGTGTTCCAGCGTGAAAATGGATTTGCCGACCGCGGCGGGATCGCTCGTCGACAAGCCGTACGAGGGGGATTGAGGGCGGAAGTCAGACGACGGATGGCGGAGGGCGGAGGGCGGATGGCAGAGGACGGAGGGCAGAGGGCAGAGGACGGATGGCAGAGGACGGATGGCAGAGGACGGATGGCGGATGGCGGATGGCGGATGGCGGAG
>JBAZRS010000748.1:0-2568 GCA_041662825.1 Victivallales bacterium
CGAAAAAAGCGGTAAAAGCTACATGATGCTTCAGTTGTCCGAATCACATCTTGGAGACACTGCACAGTTCATAAAAATGTACCGCATCCCGCGCATAATAGTCATACCCACCTCCGTCTCATGGAACTTCCATGAGAAATGGACAAGACTATTCAGAAACCTGCCGGATGTCGATTATTTCTTTTATGATTTCCCTTTTGAACGCATGGATGCGTCAGAACTGCTTTTTTCAAACAACAGCATAGCGGTCGGGATAGACAGGAAACAGGCCAGGCTGAAAGCCTTGCTGCACATGTTGTCCAAGGGTTATAAGCACTTACTGCTGCCGGAAAGTTTATTCGAGGATTTCCTTACAAAAGATTTTATTGATGCAAATGCAAAAGATGTGCGATTCGATTTTTATAAAATGGCCCTGCAAGATTCCATTTTTGATATGGGCAAGGCCATGGTGGGGCAATTGCTGAGTCTTATGAAGAAAACAAGAAAGCCGAAAGCCGCTTATATAAATGATGACTTCATGTCCGCTGCGGTCATGAGATGTTTCAGGGAAATGGGCCTTTCCGTACCTGAGAACCTTGCAATACTTTCATGGGACGGGTTGGAGGAAAGCGATTATTTCATCACTCCTTTGACAACCTGCGTAATGCCACATGAGAAAATGATTAACACGGCTCTTGACTGGATAGAAGGCAAACCCTTTTCGTTAAATCAGATGGTATTGGACGTTGAAATCCGTGCGGGGAAATCTTTACCCGGGATTTCACGGTAATTCCATGGATCGTGCCCGCTCCGCTTTCCGGATCAAGAGAATAGAATGTGGCATTACTGTTTCCGGAACCGATGAATCCATATTAGGACTTACCCTCTTGACATGCATGTCAAGCACTGTATATTAAACCAACCGAATAGTTGGTTATATTAAGAGGCGGGGAGTAAAACATGAGATCAAATATTCTTGAAAATCATTTCTCTTCTGAAGCCGCTCTCGACAGGAGAATCAGCAGGCCTTCGGAACAGCTGGTGGAGATTGTTTCCGGTCTCAAGGGAAATTTCGCCGTTTTGGGGATCGCCGGAAAAATGGGTGTCAATCTCGGCGCCATGCTGGTGCAGGCGCTGAAAAAGGGAGGTGTAAAAAAAACTGTCTATGGCATATCGCGCTTCTCGGATCCGGGCATGATGAAAGCCGTCGAACGCTGGGGGATCAGGCCCGTAAAATGCGATCTTTTCGATTTCGGATCAGTTGAAAAACTGCCCGACGCCGACAACGTGGTTTTCATGGCAGGCCGGAAATTCGGCACTGATACAGATCCGGAACTGACTTGGGCCCTTAATACAATTGTCCCTTCCAACATATGCAGGCGCTATTCCGAGTCCAGAATAGTTGCGTTTTCCACGGGATGCGTCTATGGCTTCACCAGGCCGGGATTTGAATCAAAAGAATCCGACACTCCCGCTCCGGTAGGGGACTATGCCCAGTCGGCACTCGGCAGGGAGAGGATTTTTGCGTATTACGCAAAGACGGCAGGAACAAAAGTCTCTCTGGTCCGACTTAACTACGCCAATGACCTGAGATATGGAGTGATACGGGATCTGATCGAGAAGATTAACAAAGGAGAGCCTGTTGATCTGGACAATGGTTATGTGAATCTTGTCTGGCAGGGTGATGCGATCCGGTATTCACTGCTCGCCTTCAATATTGTCTCTTCGCCCGCCTCCATACTGAACATTGCTGGACCTGAAACCGTTTCCGTGCGCTGTCTCGCTGAAAAGCTTGGACAGATTCTCAGAAAGAAACCGGTCTTTGCGGGAGCCGAAGCGGAGGCGGCCTACCTGAGCAATGCAGGAAAGTCATTCCGCATGTTCGGATACCCGGAAGTACCTACGGAGAATATTATTGGATGGAGCGCCAAATGGGCTATGTCAGGAGGTCGCTCGCTGAATAAGCCCACTCATTTTCAAACAAGAAACGGGAGTTTTTAATATGCTGGTAAAAGATCTGCCTGAATCTGTGCTTTCAACGCTGCGCCTCGGAACGGCAATCCCGGCGCTGCCGCTTTGCCTTGACAGGAATCGTAAATTCGATGAACGACATCAGCGTGCGCTGATCCGTTATTATCTCGATGCCGGGGTCGGAGGAATTGCTGTCGCCGTGCACTCGACACAGTTCCAGATACGCGAACCATCCGTCGGCCTTTTCAAGCCATTGCTCGAGCTCGTTGCCGAGGAAGTCAAAATACAGAAGCGTAAAACCGTCTTGATAGCCGGTGTATGCGGAAAAGAAAAGCAGGCGGTCAGCGAGACGGAGACCGCCCTTTCCCTAGGATATCATGCATGTCTTGCGAGCTTGTCGGCATATCGCAATTCCCCCATTGAAGAATCCATAGGACACTGCCGGAAAGTCGCTGCCGTGATGCCGGTCTTCGGATTCTATATGCAGACGGCAGTAGGAGGCTCTCTGCTGCCATTGTCATTCTGGCGTAAATTTTCAGAGATAGAAAATATTCTCGGGGTCAAAATAGCTCCATTCAACAGATATCAGACAATGGATGTAGTTCGGGCAGTTGCCGA
>JBAZRS010000749.1:0-2552 GCA_041662825.1 Victivallales bacterium
TTCTTCAGAGGGAATCCCGGACATAGCAACAAAATTTGCAGACGGTAAACTCTCATTCGGGGAGCAGGGGTTCAGCCCGTATCAGACGCGCCAGTTCGCAGTGGTCCGCGACGATGCCGGACTTCAGGGCCCCTTGCACTGGCTGAATGTCCAGCGCAATACCTGGCGCACCTTGGAGAAAGTCACCGATGATTATGTCGGGAAGGCGGCCGAGGCCCGGAAGAAATACGCCGCAGAGACCGGTGAGGACGGAATGGATTTGAGCGCCGGATGGAAAGTGAAAGTGGGTTCGGGCGACTCTTCTGACGCATGGCGCTCGGAGGATACGGCGAACTGGAAGACCGCCGATATGGGCGAATGGTCGGTACAGGGACTGGCAGGCGCAAAAAAAGTCTGTTACCGTAAGAACGTAAAAATTCCGAAGGATTGGATTGGCGGCAAAATTGTGCTTGGTTTGATTTCGTGGAGGCAGGCGGGAATTTTCGATTCGGCAAACATATGGGTCAACGGCGGTCTGCTGGGTTCAAATCTGAAAGGGTTGTTCCAACTGGATGTGACGGAAGCCGCACGGAGCGGTTCCCTTGACATTGCGATGGAAGTGGTGAGTGATTCGAAGGCCGGCAAGATGAGCGGCCCTGTGGGTACACTCTATCTCCATAAATTTCCAAAACCGCGCGCCGTGATGGATCTCGCCGGACAATGGGACGTCACCGACGGCTGGCTTCAGAACCCTTCAAGAAAAACAACATTGCCAGGCAAAGGCAAGGTCTTCAGCCTGAAGCGCAGCATAGTCGTCCCAGAAGAATGGAAAGGGCGTCCGGTCAGGCTGCAGATAGATATTCCGGATGACAAGATCAGCGGACTCATTGTCAATGAGGACGGCTTTATCCTTTGCGGCTGCTTCAATCCCGTCGGCCCCCGCATCGACCGCTGGCTCAAGCTCGGAAAGGAAAACGTGATTGAGCTCTACGGTAAAATCACCAGTCGTGATTCCGGTAAGGAAAGCATGGTAAACTACGACATCAAGTCAATCAAATTGGAAGTTTACTGAGACTATTTTCTAGATTGATTCGTCCGCCGCCGACGGACGAATCACTTGGAGTGCGGGAATTTATTACCGCCTTGTTCAGAGAAATTTATTTCTTGTAATTGACTAATCGCAAAATGAGTATTTTGTTGGAAAGCATAATTTACTGAAATTTTACTTACTAATCGTCTCATAATTGTTTAGACCCCACCGACCTTGCGTCGGTGGTGAATAAGATTGGGAGGCTAGGGCGAGCACCACCTAGCCTCCCAATCTTATTCACCAACGGGATAAACCCGTTGGGGTCTCTATTCTATTTAGAGACGATTAGTAAGTGTCTATAAAATAAAAATGCTTTTCTCTGAAAAAGCGTACGTACGTATAATCGTTAAGACAAATGAAATTATTAGAAGAAATAGATAGCCAGTTAGCAGGAAAAGATCTTAAAAGAGTAAAACAACAAGTTATAAAGCAGATTAACATTTGGAAATGGCGGATTATATCATACTTGTTGGTTTTCTTTATATGTGCTGTTTTTATTGCATACGGTATCTTGTCCAAGGACACTCGCTACGCTGGCATGGCAGGGATCGGTGTTATTGGAATTATTAGCCTTTGTTTTTCTTGGGTTGCTTTCATTGGATTTCAATTCCAGCGAAAGAAATTGCAAGTGATTGAGGAGAGGCTTAACAAGAAGTCTTAACTATTGGCTCCTGGCAACCAGGCTTCGCCGGTTGAAGAGCCTGAGCGTTCGCCAAAACAGCCTTGATCTGCTATACTTGAGGTCTAATCGGGAGAATAGGACACATGGATAATATGTTGAATTTTAGTGTTAGTCACGGCAAATGCATCCGCTGTAACGCCTGTATTGAAGACTGTCCCCGCCATATTATTGAGTATTGTGACAATTATCCCGATATTCTGACACAGATGGAGGAGCAATGTATCGGCTGTCAACATTGCTTGGCGATCTGCCCGACTGGCGCCGTTTCGATTTTCGGCTTGCGGGCTGAGGACAGCCTCCCCCTGGAAGCAACGCCCGCCGTTGCACCGGACGCTCTGAGCCGGTTTGTCCGCGGCAGGAGAACCATGCGGCAGTACCGCAGTGAAGACGTGCAACGCCCACTTATCGATAAGCTTCTCGCCGACATTGCCCATGCTCCCACGGGAGGCAACACATGCGACCTTACTTTCACCGTAGTTGACAAGCGGCTCACCCTGAGCCGAATATTGAAGGATCTGATCGACGGACTTGAAAAGTCCATCGCGGAAAAGCCCGAACTACCGGAGTTCATCGGCAAGGCGATATATGCGTATCGTCATTCGAATGTGGATGAGATTTTCCGCGGTGCGCCGCATCTTCTGATCGCCGCCGCAGGCGAAAAAGCTTATTGCGGTGATGCCGATGTCGTGATTGCGTTGAGTTACTTTGAACTTCTTGCCCAGTCGCACAAGTTAGGCACTACTTGGTGCGATTTTCTGAAATTCATCCTCGACGTACGTCCAGAGCTGGGGAAACTCTTCG
>JBAZRS010000750.1:0-2551 GCA_041662825.1 Victivallales bacterium
AAAACTAGCGCCTTTTTTCGCCATAAGATCCAATATCGGGGTGTGCACATTGGGATCTCCAGCATGGGACATTGCCTGTCCCCGATGTTCGTCGGACAGGACATAGATTATATTTGGCATCCTATTATCGCCCATGGTAAAACCCTTTTCTGAAAATATTAGCTTTCATAATGAGAACTGTATTTTGACTGGCCTGTGAATGCGCGACGACTCCTCTGCGGCAAAAACTATTTCGACCGCCCTGACCCCATCTGCAAGAGAAGGGGAAGGTTTCCCCCGTCCTTTTATCGTCTCGTAAAAACTCCTTATGTTTCCGTCTGGATCACCAATTTGATCTAGAGTCAGGGGAATCTGCGGCTCCAGTTCGCATCCCACCTTTCGCAATTGTGTTACGATTTTGTCGGGAATTCCATATCCACCCGCCTCAAAGTAAAGATTCATTTTTGTTCCGTAAATGTTCAATGTGCTCCTATATGGCGTAACATGGTAGGCGCTCAGTACTCCGGTCACGCCGGAGGAGAATGTCAGGATGCAATGAGCTACATCGGATGTTTGCGTAGGATGCAAATCATACCGCATTGAAGAATAGACTTCTGCCACCGGACCGAAGTAGAACATCAGTTCGTGCATTAGGTGCGTACCGCAGTGAAAGAGCATGCCTCCGGGATTTTTTTCCGGATCACCTCTCCAGTCTCCTGGTTTTATTTCCAGTCCACCGCTATGCGCTGTCGTCGCTTCAAAGGAGGCGATAGAGCCGAAATCCCCGCGCTCAATCATTTGCCTGACCGTGGAGGAACGCGCGTTGCTTCTATGGTCATGATGTCCCATGCCTACGACCACACCTGATTTCTTTATAGCGGATATAATCGTTTTAAGCTCGGATTTAGTTGAACAGAGAGGTTTTTCGACAAACACATGCAGTCCTAGATTCATCGCCACCAGCATCTGTTCGGCGTGATATTTCGCCCCTGACGAGATAATTACGGCCTCGATTCCCGGAGTGGAAATCAACTCCTCGTAGTTTGCAACTGGCTTTGCCCCATCCTCCTTTTCACATTCTGCAAGCGCTTCCTGATTCCAGTCATAGGCGGCGACAAGTTCAAATAGGCCGGTCCTCCTCATTGATTCCCTGCGTCGACGGCCAAATCCTCCAACACCTACTTGCGCCACACGCAATTTCGATTCATTTATCATTTTATTAATTCCTTATTTGATAGTCTCACTCATTTCCGATCCATGTTCTTCCGCATTGAGCCAGTTGAGTTGCGACCAGTGTAACGAGCCGGTATTTGGCTGAGGGAGACCGGGAGTGCTTCTCCCGTTCCGGACATAACTAGCCAGCAAGCCTGTCAATCTCCTTGCTATTTCCGGATGTTCGGCCTGAATGTTGCGGCGCTCGCTGATATCAGCTGTCAAATCATAAAGCTGTATAGGAGGGAGCCCTTCGCATTCTTTTCCGGGTTTTGGATAACTCCATCCGCCGGATCCCGGGCAAAGTTCGAGCTTCCATTTTCCATCTCGAATTGAAAAAGAACCGTCAATTGAATGGTGTACAACGGCTTCACGCACTGGGGTGGAATCCGTCTTCTCAAGCCATATCGCTAAGTTGCTGACGCTGTCTTCGCCCGCATTGTCCGGTAGTTTCTCGCCAAGAATGTCCGCCATAGTCGCAATGAGATCTGTAAGGCAGACTGTATCCATGCATTCCGAGCCGGTGCGGATGTGCTCCGGCCAGCGTACTAAAAGGGGAATCCTGTGTCCGCCTTCATAAATGTCGGCCTTGTGTCCGCGAAAATGCATGCAGGGGTAATGCCCCGCCTTGGCCAGACCAGGCAAGTCCGCCATGGGAGAGCAACCATTGTCGGAGGTGAAGACGACAATGGTGTTTTCCGCCAATCCGGCCTGCTTCAGGGCTTTCATGATTTCTCCTACCGACCAGTCAAGCATAAGGCAGAAATCCCCGTAGGGGTTGGTGCTGGTCTTTCCCTGGAATTCGGGTGATGGGAGAATGGGCGTATGCGGTGCCGGCAGAGGGAAATACATGAAAAAAGGTTGTGCGGAACTTTGTTTCAATATATAATCCACCGCCTTTTGTGTCAAATTCGGAAGGACATCTTTGTGATTGAAGTCCGGTGCAATTGGACCTTCCCGCCAGAAACTGAATCCGTCGCTTCCTGGAACAATTCTGTCCGGAACAGCCGTCACCTTGTCATTCTCGATGTAAACATAGGGAGGCATGTCAAGCGACGCGCTGATGCCGAAGAAAGTGTCGAAACCGAATGAGCAAGGCCCGTTTGCAAGCGGAGCGAGATAGTCAACATCTGACTCGTCCGACCCGGATTTGCACCAATCAAGCCCTAAGTGCCACTTGCCGATGCAAGATGTCGCATAACCGTGGCGCTTAAGGAATGATGCTACAGTCATCCTTCCTTCTTCAATTATGTGCGGGGTGAATCCCCAGGTGACGCCTTCCTTGAGAGACGAGCGCCAGCAGTAGCGTCCGGTAAGGATACTGTATCTGGATGGAGTGCATACGGCGGAACTTGAGTGT
>JBAZRS010000751.1:0-2550 GCA_041662825.1 Victivallales bacterium
CGGTGCACCCGTATCCCTCAAGAGGCGTGAGCCCTGTCATTTCTTTGAATTTACTGGCAATGTCCATCCTGAGTTTTTCAGCGCCGACAATCACAAGCCGGAGTGACTTGAACTGCTCCCGTGTGCATTTTTTCATATACATCTGGAGGAAAGTCGGAGTTGCAAGGAGAATCTTGATCTTATGTTCCTGAACTGCGATTCCGGTTGCGGCGGCGTCAAGGGGGTTCGGGGTGTAGACGACTTTGGTTCCGGTCATCAGCGGCACCCAGAAACAGGCGGTCATGCCGAATGAATGGAAAAGGGGAAGATTGCCGAGCAGGCTGTCCTCATTCTTGCTCCAGCCCATTATCCTGTAGAATGAATAGACATTGCTGTTGATGTTGTGGTGTGAAAGCATGACGCCTTTGGGAGTGCCGGTGGAGCCGCTTGAAAAAAGAAGCACTGCCGTTGCGAAGACATTCCTGTGTGTTTTCGGGGCGAGCAGGTTCATGAGTTCCTGATGGGGCATGATGGCCACCAGGAATCCCCAGAGGTAGATCTTCGATTTGGGGATTTTTTTCGCAATGTCCTCGAGGAACACCATTTCGGGGCGCTGCTCAATTCCCGCCTTCTGGAGGAATACCTTGCTGGTCAGAATACAGCTGAGATTCGCTTTTTTTACGGCCTCATCCATGTTTTTTGTGGACGCGGTGTAGTTCAGCATTGCAGGAACCTTGTCTGCCATCATTACTGAGAGAGTCGCAATCGAGGTGGCTACGGTGTTCGGCAGGAGTATCCCGACATATTTCCTGTCTTCAGGACATAGTTTTAGAATTTCACGGCTCAGTATTGCGCTCCTCGTGATGACGTTGAAATTGTTCACGCCCCTGCCGTTGGAATCGAAAAGGATCTTCTTGAACGGATGCCGTCTTGCGAATTTCGCAAACTGGTAGTGGAGCGGACGTTCTTCGGGACGCGGCCTGCTCTCTGTTTCAGCCCCGAGCTCGGACATGATCTGCCTCAGTTCGAAGGCGTTCAGTTCTTTCGAGACAGGCTTTCCTATTGTGACCGAGGCGGGATGCGGAAGTTCCATCGGCATCCTGATTTTTATCTTTCCGTAATAATAGCTGAAAATGCTCCCCCAGAGCATTCCGAGCCGGACAGGGATTACCGGCACGTCCAGCTCTTCGGGAATCATCCTGGAGAATCCCTCCTTGAATTCGTCCATCACGCCGTTGCGTGTGATCTTGCCTTCGGGGAATATGCAGACGACATCGCCGTTCCTGAGCGCATCCTTCGCCCTGTTGAAGGTCTCGATGATCTTCTTCGGCTTGTCTGGAGGGGGGACTTCGATGAATCCCGACCAGCTGAAGAGTTTTGTCAGTATCGGGATCTTATAATAATCCTCATACATCAGGAAACGTACGAACCTGGACGAGCATG
This sequence comes from Victivallales bacterium, assembly GCA_041662825.1. Lineage (GTDB taxonomy): Bacteria > Verrucomicrobiota > Lentisphaeria > Victivallales > GWF2-50-93 > GWF2-50-93. Next base: position 1,423 of record JBAZRS010000751.1, read on the forward strand.
CGGTAATAAGGAGGCCGTCGACAAATGAAACGTGGTTTGCGACCAGTAGGGCCGGGCCGTGTTCAGGTATGTTGTCTTCACCTTCCAGCCTGATCCTGTAGACCGTATGGGTGAGGATCACCACGACGAATCTGACCATGAATTCCGGCAGGAGCCAGCAGGCATAGACAGAAACTGCCACCGTCAGGATGCTCAGGGAAATGAATATGGAAACGGGCTTCAGATTGAAGAAATACTGCTGCATCGTCGACAGGAAAGAGCTGGTCGCCCCCGCAGCCTGGGCTCCTGTCCCCGAGCAGCAGACAAGAATGAGTATTCCCGCAAGGATGATTGCGGAAAAGGCTATCACGTTCGCATTTGCGAGTATGGTTCCGCGGTTGGCCTGGTTGGTCTTGTTTTGAATGTACGCCCTCAGTGGAACCATGAAGAGTCCGCCGGAAAATCCGAGGAGTATGAGATGCAGGGTCATCCACGGGTAAAATGAGAATGACAGGAATTCCGGGAGGACAGGGCAGCTGATATGCACATGCAGGGCGCGGTGCAGCGACTCAAGCAGATGCTGCGTGCCGACAGGCGAACCGGTGCAGAGGACGGTGAGGAGAAGGAAAACCACTATGCCCAGCGCTCCGAAGGGGACAAGTCCGAGTTCGACTTTCTTCCCCGACATCCTCCCTGCGGCATAGCAGCCGACTCCGATGCCCAGTGCCAGCGTCAGCTGTATGATCCCCTGTTCGATCTCATTGTTAAGGTGGAGATTGTATTTTGCGAACACCAGGAGGAGCAGCTGGATGGCCGTCCCGATCCCGACGAAGTAGGAATCCCCGAGCACGGAAAGGAAGACGGCCCGGTTCGCCTTTACGATTTTAAAGCCCTTGGCATATTCGCCGAACCATTTCCAAGTCCATGCGGTCTTCGCATTCGCGGCTATCCCGGGCAGTATCCTCAACGACATTATGAATGCGGCGATGGACAGGCAGGAGAAGAAAAGCCCGCACTTGTAGAGTTCGTCCCCGGAAAGCTTTTTCACCACAATTCCGATGCTCATCCCCAGTATGACGGCGAGCATGGTCACCATTTCCTTGACGCCGTTGACGTGGGAGATTTCCTTTTCGAAGAAGGTCTCTGGGA
>JBAZRS010000752.1:0-2547 GCA_041662825.1 Victivallales bacterium
CAGGGTGATTTCCGAGATCAGAAAAACTACAAGCCTACCCTTGATCACAAAGTTAAGCCCCAATGTCGCCAACATTGCGGAATTCGCAAAAGTCGCGGAGGATTCTGGAAGCGACATGATCTCCGTCATAAACACGCTTATCGGCATGGCGATCAACATAGAGACCCGCAGGCCGAAGATAGCGAACATCAAGGGCGGGCTCAGCGGCCCGGCCATAAAACCGGTTGCGGTCAGGATGGTCTATGACGTTTCAAATGCCGTCAAGATTCCTGTGATAGGAATGGGGGGGATAGCCACAGGCGAAGATGCGATTGAATTCTTTCTGGCCGGGGCGAAGGCAATTGCCGTAGGCACTGCGATATTCGCAGATCCCATGGCGCCCATGAAAGTCCTGGAAGGCATAAACAGCTACCTCGACAGGCACAAATGCAAGGCCATCGGCGACATAGTCGGGAAGATGGAGAAGTGAAGCTTTTTTCCCGGAGTGAAAAAAGCAATTTACTCTAAAGTTTAAAGAAAAGGGAACTGCCGTGGAAAATCAAAAGAAATTCTTCACTGAAGACGACGAGAAGCGGATACTGTCGGCAATAAAGGAGGCGGAATCGCGCACTTCCGGGGAAATCAGGATCCGCATTGAGAGGAAGGGGGGGAAAGACCCGATGGCTGTTGCCCGCAAAGCATTTGAAGCGCTGGGGATGCGCAAGACGGAACTCCATAACGGGGTTCTCTTTGTCCTAATCACGGAAGATAGGACATTTGCCATACTGGGCGATGACGGAATAAACAGAAAGGTGCCGGCTGACTTCTGGAACAAGGTCAAGGATCTCGTATTGGACAGTTTCCGCAAGGGGCTTTTCGCTGAAGGCCTGTCTGAAGGGATTAAACTGGCTGGAGAACAGCTGTCAAACTTCTTCCCTTACCAGAAAGCCGATACGAACGAATTGCCCGATGCGATCTCTTATGCAGACGCAGGAGGTGCGAAATGAAAACAGGCATAACGGGAAAAGCCGGGGGCGTTTGGCTGGCCCTCATTCTCGGGTTTGTTTCATGTTTCGTTGCCGCGCAGGGACAGGCGGGATATCCTAAACCGGGCGACGACTATGTGAACGACTTTGCCGGGATACTGAACAAGCCGGACAGCGAAGCGATTCAAAAGATGTTCAGGGAACTTGAGAAGAAAACCGGCATAGAGGCGGTTGTCGTCACAATCAATTCCATAAGTGATTACAATAAGGTTGACACCACACTGGAGTCCTTTGCGACAAATCTCTTCAACAGCTGGGGGATCGGGCATAAGAAGGAAAACAACGGTGTGTTGATCCTGGTAGCAGTGAAAGACCGGAAGTGCCGTATCGAGCTTGGGGGCGGATACGGGAAACTCTATGACCCTGCGATGAAACAGGTCATTGACGAGAACATGATTCCTTATTTTAAAACGGATGATTACAGCAGGGGAATATTTGAAGGGGCGCGCGGAGTGATTGAAAAAGTCACGAAGAAAGTCTCATGGTTTTCCTTTTACAAATGGCATATCCTCATCGGAGGACTCATAATTGTCTGCATCTTTGCAGGCATCTCCTGCATGCGTAACGGAAAGAGCGGTTGGGGATGGGCATTTTTCGCGGCGGCAGGCATGTTGATTTTCTTCCTGCTAAGCCTGATCATGAGCGGAAAGAGCTCCGGCGGTTTCGGCGGTGGCAGCTCTTTCGGCGGCGGCGCCAGCGGCAGCTGGTGAGTTTCATAACAAGAAACTTTTTCCCGCAACGGGAAAAAGTATAAAGACAATGACCAAGAAGAGCACAATATCGAGAAACGGGCTTATCTTCATAGCCGGGGAAGGGTTCTGGGGGTTCAATGCCGCCCTTGTTGCTTCCTCGACCGTGCTTGCGGTATTGCTGAGGGAATTCGGCGCCGGGGACCGGATGATAGGCTCCATTGTGGCGATTGAATCCGGCCTTACCATAATCCCCCAGATATTGGGCATGTATTTCTTCCATTCAATCAAGCACAGGAAAAGAAACCTGGTCGTATGGCATCTTGTCGCAATGATACCTTTCCTGTTTGTAAGCGGACTTATCATCTGCTTTGAAAACCATTACTCCCAGGCGGCGGCAAGATGGGGGCTTCTCCTTTCCTTCGCATGTTTCATGTGCGCGATTGGAATGATCCTGGGAGTATGGTCGGACTGGCTCGCCCATATTTTCGAGACCAAAACAAGGGGAACCCTGATGGGGATGGCATTCTTCGCATCTGCGCTGATGGGTTCAATGGGCGGGCTCATCGCAGGCGCAATAATAAAAAACATTGACGGGCACATCTCCTACGCCCTCCTCTATTTCATCGCCGGCTTTTTTGCAACGGTTTCACTTCTGACATTCTTGCTGGTGAAGGATCCGGCGGAAAACATGGATGCGTCAGCGCAGAAGGGCGTTTCCGTAACCGACATACTGGCAAGTTTCAGGAAAAGCCTCCTCGACGGCAATTTCAACTCCTTCCTTGTCTGCAGAATGCTTGCCTCACTCGGTTTCTGCATGATCCCGTTCGTTG
>JBAZRS010000753.1:0-2543 GCA_041662825.1 Victivallales bacterium
GTCTTTGATGACCTCGACCGCATCGAAGATCACCTCGTTTCCTGCGGGATTGCGGAAGATTACAGGATTCTTGGCGTTGGGGACTAGGGCGCGGTAAAGGACGGCGACGGTTCGACTTTGCTCACCGGAGCCAGGTTTTCCTCCAGATTTGCCGATTAGCAGACGGCAGTCGCCCATGGCAGGCTTCTTGTTTTTAGGTTCCGCGGCAGGTTCCGTGCGGAAGCGCAGTTCGACTGCATCACCCGTCAGGAAAATCTGTGAGGAATCATCCTTTGCCGTGTTTACGTATGCGCCCTTCTTGAAGACTTTGAAGGCGGCATAGAGGTTTTTCCCGGAGGTCTGGACTGCGACTTCTGCGCGGGGCGTTCCGTCCTTGGCGCCGATGGCGGATGCAGAGCTCCAGTCCCAGTCGTCCAGCTTGCCGTCAACGGTCGGAGGATTCTTTTTGGTGAGGACGCGGATCGGGGCCGATTCGTCGGCCTTGGCCTTCTGTTCTGAAAGTCTCGCCAGCGCCTGTTTAGCCTGTTCAGCCGTGAGGTCGAAGGAGCCGGTGAATCGTTTGACGTTTTCCAGACCGGTGACCTGCAGCATGTGATGAGCGTTCTTTCCGTGGGCGAGAATTACGCGTCCGTCGTCGAGCTTGTTCAGGCACTGTATGGTTTCACCCTTGTAAACGTCGGGGCCCGGCTCTCCGCCCTCGGCGGGATCGCGGAGAAGTTTTGCGACGAGGAGTCCGTCGGTGGTTACAATCGGCACATGGAGTCCGTGCCATTGGGTCACGCCGACGATCTCGCCGGTTTCGCCGCCTGCATCGACCGGGCCGATGAGGCCTTCGCCACTGATGCTGTTTGTCTGACGGTAGTCTTCGCTGGTCGGGATGCTCCAGCGGAGTTTGCCATCGGCATCGAATCCGGAAAGGGTTTGATTCTTCTCCCCCCATTTTCTTGTTTCGGCGGGATTGACGGTGATCACCCACTTGCGCGAATCAACGCATGCGGCTCTGAATCCGGCACCCTGGTTGGCGACCACCTTGGCGTCATTGATGTCATATTTCGGAATTCCATTTCCGCTCCAGCCGCGGAATGCGAAACGGACAACCTTTCCGTCTCCTCCGATGTATGCATTCATGTCCTTGTCGAACATCCCGGAACCCCAATGCCCGACCCAGCACGGGAAGGATTCCTTGTCCTGTTTGCGCCACTGGAACTCCTCCTCCTGCATCAGCCCGTCGGCGTTGGCATCGGTCCAGATGTAGTTTTCCCCGGCGTGTTTCGCGAAGAAAGCGGGAGTCGGGCACTCGCGCCAGATCAGTTTCTTCTCGGCTTTGGTTTCAGGGTTGTCGCCGCGGTTGAAGATGCCGCCTATTATGACTCCGGGCTTCCATGAACCGTCAGCCTTGAGTTCGCCGATCAGGATCTGGTGGACTTTGGCGGTTGTAAGGTAGCGGCGTCCGTTGGCTTTCATGATACGCTGCGCGTGTCCGTTGTTGCCGTTGAGTTCGGACAGATAGTTGTCTATTGAGAGGCGCCGTCCGACAGTGAACAGTGGCCGGTATCCCTCCTTTTTGAGGTCGATCTCGAACCATGCGCCGTCGGAATAGGCGCGGTTTGGATTTGACGGGTCGATCATGCCGCCCTGGGTTCCGCCGTACGTTGTTCCGCCTACGAATTCCTTTGTGAAGGCGCCGGATTTCGTGTCCCATACGCTTATTCGGCGCGGCATATTCTCGTCCTCGGTCACCCAGAGTTTTCCGTTCTTGTCTATGGCGAGTCCGCGCGGAAGCAGCATCCCGTTCGGATCGTAGGCGCCGCTCCATGGACGTCCGCCTGTTTTTCCGATTGTCCGAACTTTTTTACCAAGGGCGTTGAAGACTTTTACACATTGCGCGGCACCCCAGTCGGAGACGTATATTTCACCGTTCCCGTCGACCGCCAGTGCCACAGGGGCATCCAAATCCGTACTTATAACAGGTGTGGCTTTTCCGTCGGCAAGGTTGATCTGCATGACAGTCTGGCCGCTGATGGCGAATAGTTTCCCGTCTTTTGAGAAGGCGAGTCCTGCGGGTTTCGCGAGCTTCCACCTGGCTAGTTCTGTCATGTCTGTGGAATTGTAGACGACGACTTCGCCGGGGACGCGGAGGCTGACGTAGAGTTTCCCGTCCTTCGCGGCGAGTCCGGCGAGATTGACACCGGCGCAGTGTCCGCTGAAATAATAGTCGTCGCGGATTCCGCAGGTGTCGAGAGAATGGCTTTTCGCCTTGATGAGGTCCCAGTACCAGGCGGTCTTCACTTTGGTGGTGTCGTGGATGGCGATTTCATGATATGGTTTTGCGGTGGAGAATCCGCGGCGGTAACCCGTGCTTTTGTCAAGGCAGGTGATGACTGTTTTGAAATACGCCAGTTCATTTTCGCCTTTCAGCGGATGCCGCATGACCACGTTCGCGAAATAGAGGTTTTGTCCGTCGACCGCCAGTATCGCCGAGCCGCCTGCCGCCGAGGGGAATGGTGTCTGGAAGAAGCCCCAGAGTTTTTTGCCTTCGAGAT
>JBAZRS010000754.1:0-2541 GCA_041662825.1 Victivallales bacterium
GTCTGTGTTTCATGGCGCTCCCTGGGACAGTATCCGGAAAATCCGCTGCGGGAGTGCCTTTTCTAGGGGAGAAGCAAAAGACATGGAGATTTGCGAACGGAATCTTGCTGATGAAACTGCATGACTTTTCGAAGAGTTCCTCTGTTTCACCTGGGAACCCGCAGATGATGTCGGTGCCGAGATGCAGCCCCGGGATGGAGGAGAGCGCCTCATTTGCGAAATCTGCAAACTCCTCCGCTGTGTATTTTCTCCCCATCCGCTTCAGGATTTCATTTGTGCCGTGCTGAAGCGGCAGGTGCAGGAACCTGCAGATTTTGGGGTTGTCTTTCATGATGCCTATCAGTTTCCTGTTCTCAGGATGTGGTTCGGTGGAACTTAACCTTATCCTGAAATCGCCGTCAATGTCCGAGAGTTCCGAAAGAAGATCCGACAATCTGCATGAGCCGTCCCGGTAGGTGGAAATGTTCACGCCTGTGAGTACGATTTCATGATGGCCCTGCTCAATGAGTTTGCGGAATTCGCCGATCACCTCGTTGCGGTCCCGCGATCTTTCCGGCCCTCTCGCATACGGAACGATGCAGTATGTGCAGAACGACTCACAGCCCTCCTGGATTTTAATGAATGCGCGGCTCCTGAACGGGTAGACGCTTACGGCGTTTTCCATGAAAATGTTTTTGCAAACGGATTTTTCCGCAGGCGCAATGCCGTTTATGTAGTCCAGGATCTTCGACTTGTCGGTATTCGGGATATAGATGTCTGCAATGTTTTCCTGCATCCAATATGATTTTTCCGTTTCACTGTCGCAACCGGTGACGATTATCTTCGCCTCAGGGTGTTTATTCCTGTAAGACCTTGCGTACTGGCGGCTTTTCTGTGAGGCGGCGGCGGTGACTGCGCAGGAATTTATGACTATAAGATCGAGGTGTTTGGCTTTGTCGGGTTCCAGGATTTCATAGCCGGCTTCCTTGAGCCTGCCGTAAATGAGGGCGGTGTCGGCCTGGTTGAGCCGACATCCTACCGTGATTGCAGCAGCTGTTTTTTTTCTTTCTTCCATAATATCTAACTTATATAGTTTCTGACATTGTCATTAGTTTCCATTTATTTTAACATTATATTCTAATAAATCATCCGCTTGTTCGTCATTTACAGTATTAAACGGAGGTAATTTATGAAAAGAGCAATGGTTTCACTTGCGGTAATACTTTCCTTTTCCATTTCCTTGTTTCTGTCGGCGGCGGACGAAAGCGCTGCAATGCGGGACAACGCCACAAAGCTTTTCAATCAGGGGAACTTCAAGGATGCCTATGATCTTTATTCCAAACTTGCACTCGGAGAGGAGAAAGTGCCAGGTCAGGTCGGGGAGGAGCTGTATAGGGCAATCAACTGTCTGATTAATCTCAACAGGCAGAATGAAATAGACGAGTTCAGGGAGAAAGCAATCTCAGAAAACTCACAGAACTGGAAACTCCTGCAAAAGGCTGCCCAATCATTCATGCAGGGAGATCATTCCGGTTTCATGATTTCCGGAAAATTCGAGCGTGGCCAGCACCGCGGTTCCGGAAAATACATGAATTCGCAGGAACGGGACAGGATCAGGGGGCTTCAGCTTTACGTCCGGGCTATGCCGATTGTCAAGGAAGATGCTTCCGGAAATGAAAAGTGTCGCTTTTACGAGAATTTTGCCCGCGCCATTCTGCAGGGCAGGGGTTATAACGATTCCTGGCAGATGCAGTTCCTCTCCGACCTCTCTCAGCTTCCCGACTATGAGGAGGGATACTACGGTTACAGGGGCGAAACAAAGGGTGCGCCGGTAGATGAAAATGGGAATCCTGTTTTCTACAAGGTGCCTGCGAGTTTCGCAGATGCAAAATGTGACGGCGAGCGCTGGCGCTGGCTTCTCGAAGAGGCAATAAAATTGGCGCCGGAATCTAAGAATGGTATTATCCTGCAGTACGCCGACTTCCTCCGCAATCAGTTCGATGTCCATACTATGGCATATTACGGCAGGTTCTATTCCCCTGAAGATGACGGAGGCGGAAAGGTTGAAGGGGAAGAGGATAAGGATGAGTCAGGTCCCTTCGCAGTTCACACCCTTTCCGAAAACGAAACGATTGCGAAACTCGCAACCGGAATAAAACGTTTCAAACTTCCGGACGAGTTCAACTACATAAAGATTTATAAGAAAATCCTGGCTGACAACGATGGATACAGCTCATCGGCGATTGACCAGCTTGTCCAGATATTCACAAACAGGCGCCAGTACGAGAAGGCTGCCGATTACCTTAAGGAAAGCATTAAACGTTTCAAGGATCAGAATAATTACAAGAAGAACCAGCTCGAGCAGATTGTAGGAAACTGGGGACAGTTTGTCGGTTCCATGCCACTTGTCGCCGGGAAATCTGCGGAGCTTGAATTTCGTTTCAGGAACGCGAAGGATGTTTCATTCGAAGCCTTCAAGATAAAAGTTCCGGAACTTGTCAACGATGTGAAGGAATATCTCAAGTCAAACCCCAAGGAGCTTGACTGGAATCTCATCAACAT
>JBAZRS010000755.1:0-2525 GCA_041662825.1 Victivallales bacterium
GGCGTTTCATGCCGGATCCCACGCTTGAAGGTTTCTCCGAAGGCTGGTCCATGCCCGAATTCGATGATTCCGGCTGGGTGCGCCTCTACTATCCCGGGGACGCACTCGCGTTTTCAATGGCGTCCGAAAACAAACCGCTATGGATGCGGAAAACCGTCAAGATAGACGCCGCCAGATTCAAGGGGAAGGTCTTCATTTCCCTTGCACCGCTGAGTGACAAGTCCGTCCAGGTTTTCCTGAACGGCAAGCCCCTCGGAGCATTGGATCCGCACTTCCACACCGCAAAAACGTTCGGGCAGTTCGACATAACGGAAGAGGCGGCGAAAGGGCTTCCCCTGACTTTCGTCCTCCGTTTCGCTTCGAAAGACGGTCCCTGCGGTCCGATTTTCCTGACTTCGAAAAAGATCCAGGACTTCCCGACTTCGGATCCGCTTGTGAACGCGAGACGCTGGGATCACCTGGAGTTTTCCGACTGGGCTGTCGCAGAGGCGGTCGGAACAACACTGGGAATGATCCGGTCTGTCGACCCGGACAGGCCGATCAAGGTCCATGCATACGGATCGAGTCCGTGGGGCTGGAAAACTGTCGCCCGGTACGGCGGCTATTCGCATCACACCGGCAGCGGTCCCGGCTGGCAATGGAATGAGCCGAAACAGTTCGGCTCATCGCGTGGACTGCAGGACAGTTCCGAGACCGGAGGCCCGGTACCGAATCTCCGTGATTTAAAGGGATTGTGGGGGAACCTGATTTTCATGGGGAAAAACGCCCACGACTACTTTATAAACCTCCAAAGTATCACGCGTGATCCTGATATGCGCGCCTATTTTGAAAAGAAAATACCCGCCATCAAAGAGATGGGAAGACTGAATGTCGTAGTATCCCCGATAGGAGTGATCCGAGGCACGCTCAACAGCCTCTACAGGAGCGAATATTCGCGCTGGGAATTATGGCGCTACGGTGTGAATCCTGGTAAAGGGGGCGAGCTCATACCATATTTGGATGAAATACGCGTAAGGGAAGGGAATCTGGGCGATTTTCCCGTAATCATAGATGAAGGCGCCGATTGCTGGGACGATGCCATGACCGCCTCTTTGCGTTCATACGTGGAGGCCGGCGGAATCCTCATCATCAACAGCATGAGCGGAACCAGCACTTACATAGAACAGGGAAAAGGCGGCGGCCCCGTGCTTGCCGGAATCAAGTTCGGAGATTCTCCGGCAAATGCTTCTGCAATCACGTTTGACGCAGGCAAGGACAAGGCGATCGGCGGATTGACCGGCAGTTTCAAAAACTATGAAAGGAACGGGGTTTCCTCGCAAAAGATTCTCCCTCTGGAAGGAACAGAGGTTATCGGAAAATGGGCGGACGGTTCGGCCGCATTCACCAGAAAGGCGCTCGGAAAAGGCTTCGTGTACTGCTGTGGCGCCAGCACATATCCCAATGATTTCATTAAGGCTCTTGCCGTAACTTTCGGACCGGACGCATTTGCGACAAGCACAGGCGGAATTGACCTGGTCAGGACACTTCGCAGCAACAACGGGTCCGAGGATTTCCTGATGCTCCGCGGACTTGGCAAGGAGGGCGAGGCGAAGTGGATGCTGCCTTATTCCCCGAAACGGATTTACGATCCGATGACGGGAGCAGAAATTCCGGCCAAGATCGAAGGGAACACCGTCACATTCAAGGTAAACATCCCGGACTGGGATTTTGCGTGGTTCGCAGTCCGCCGTCCCGACGCTGAGAATCAGTTCTCCCACTGGTTCAAACGCCAGACCCAGATTTGGAGCGGGTTCGTAGCCGATGCAAAAGAGCCCAAGGCGCCCGTCTTCCGCCACATGGACTTGAACCACGGCTGGAAATCCGTCCAAGCTGAATCCTTCGATTCGGCCGTCGGCCTGATGAAACTCGGCGACAAGGAGGCGGGACTCAAGGATACAGAGCTGACAATGAAAAGCGTGCAGGATGAAGACGTCAACCAGACCATATTTTACAGGAGGGATTTCAAGCTTCCCGAAAACTGGAAGAAGGGCAGCCTCTTCAATCTTGTGATCAAGGGGCAGATCCACGACTGCTCATTGCACGCATTTGGCGGTGAAAATTCAGTTTACCTGAACGGAAAGGAAATATGGAAGGGCAAGAAACTGGACAGGGCCTGGCTCGATGTGACAGCAAATGTCAACACCGATGTCAACAGGCTGGAGATCATTCACAAAGGCGGAAACGGCATTATGCCCAGCATTCTCCTTGTGCGTTCCGCCACTCCGGACAAGACGATCCAGCTTTCCGATAAATGGCATGCTGTCAGCGGAGTGAATTCGGAAACTGAGCTTTCCGTGCCTGCAACTGCAAAAGCCTCTTTCCTCTATCAGGACATAATTGTCCCTGCCGAAGACAAGGATAAGGAAGTATGGCTTTCCATAGACGGCACCTGTTCCTACGCGATAATCAACGGGCATCTGCGTTACTGGGATGTCCACGGCGTATCCACTTCAACCCCGTCTCCCAGCATAGATGTCGCCATTACC